>JALYSC010000231.1 GCA_030855005.1 Bacteroidota bacterium
GTAGAGATGCAGCCCGCAGGGCTGCGTCTCAAAAATGTAAACCCCCTATTTGTTTTCCATTTTCGCTGCGAAGCTTTAGCTCAGGCAAAAATGGAAAACGAGCGAGCTGTTTTAACCTTATTCATTCCCTTCGACAAGCTCGCGGATCGCGTTATTTCCCACTGTATTTCATGTGCGATCACCATCAACTTGAGAATTTTCTTTGCAAAACGCCCTCGAAAACTCCCCGGGTTTTTTTATGCTTACGTTCCCAATAGGAACCAAGTCATAAAAACACAGGGACCTTTGTTGCGCAGCAATAACGAGGCAAGGAGTTTTGTCCTTAGCCTTCACTTTTTAACTTTTATCTTTTAGTTTTTACTTTTATACAAAAATGGCCGGCACAGACGATCTCCGCGACGCAATCATTCGCGAAGTGCATTTGCGATTATATGAAGAGTGCTTACCCCGGATACTCCGTTGTATTGATCAGTTAAATGACGAAGAGCTATGGTGGCGACCTAATGAAAATTCCAACAGCATCGGAAACCTGGTACTCCATTTATGTGGAAATGTGCGGCAATGGATCTATTCCGGATTAGGACGAGGCCAGGACATGCGACATCGTCAGTATGAATTTGACGAACGACGCATTATCCCGAAGAAAGAACTGCGAGATGCATTGTCATCTATTTTGGAATTGGTTCGACCTGTTATTCTCAATGTGCCAACAGAGGAATTACTCAACATCAGGGCTGTTCAGACGTTTGAAGAGACGGGCCTTACCATCCTGATCCATGTGACAGAGCATTTTTCATATCACACGGGACAGATAGCCTACATCACGAAAATGCTGACGGATCGACCATTAGATTTTTATGCGGGTATTCCCTTGGAATAAGACGCGTAAATAAGACCTATTTTTGCCGTATGCGTTACACCTGCTGGCTCATCCTGATGAGTCTTTTTTATATTCCTGTTTCGTATAGCCAGTGGATCGTTGAGAAGCTCCCACGGGGTGTCAATACCGATCAATATGATGAGAGCGCTCCCATACTTAGTAAGGACGGCAAGCGATTATTTTTTACAAGGACAGCCTATCCAGATTTTGTGAATGTCATCAAAGGAGAGGATGATCTGCTGATTACAGATACTAACGACAGTCGGTTCTCCGAACGTCTTGCCGACATATACAGCGAGATCGCCGGTCGTGTGATCACAGATCCTGTAGCCTCAGTCTTTAACCAGGATATCTGGATGGTCCCAATCAGTGAAGATTCCATTGGTGTAGCACATCATTTTGGATATCCGCTAAATAATGCACTGCCCAACAGTCTTGTATCCACAGGAATGTTGGCGGATGAATTTGTTGTCATAAACCAATTCTATGAAGATGGCAGTATGTACTCAGGATTTTCACGCGTGAAAATCCTCGAAGACGGCCAACATACATTTCCGCAACCAATGCATATCTATGAGTTTAATGTCAACAGATCTGACGTCAATCTCACGATGTCGCCTGGTGGTCATTTTCTTATCCTGAGTATGGATCGATCGGACAGTAAAGGAAAAAATGATTTGTATGTTTCATTTTATATGCGTGATAATGTTTGGTCCGCTCCACAGCATATGGGTGAAATGATCAATACAGAGTTTCAGGAAACAACTCCACACGTATCGCCTGATAAACGCTTTTTATATTTTTCATCTAACAGACCTGATGGTGTTGGAGGAAATGATATCTATGTGGCCGAACGACTTGACTATACATGGCTCAACTGGACGATACCTGTTTTGGTAAAAGGCGATATCAATAGTACATTTGATGACAGTCAACCTGCCTTTACAAGAGGAAATAATTACATGTATTTCACTTCCCGCAGAGATGGCAGCAGTGATATCTTCAGGATGCGACTGACTCCTTTACCTAAGCTGAAAAATGCAATTTATATCAAAGGCCAAATTGTAAATTCTGAAACCGGACTACCAGTAAAAAGCGAATTGCTTTGGGGACCTACTTCAGCAAAGAATTTTCTCGAATACTTTAATAGTTACAATGGATCCTTTGAAGCGCAAATGACAGAATACGAGCCGTATAAATTTTTACCGCGTAAAACTGGTCATACAGGACAAAGTATTCTGGTGGATCCGCGTATTCTAGACAGGCAGGATAAGGATACACTGGAGTTGATCCTTTATCTCGATCCCAAGTCACAGGAAATCACTTTAGCGGAAACAAAAGACAAGAATGTAAATAAGCAGAAGGATCAGGATGGGAAATCTCATCAGGCGGATGCCTCCAATCCACAGGAGAATGATGTGTTTTTTTACGATATTAATTTTGCTCGTGCGGAAGCAAAAATTTTAAGCAAGTCTGCCAACGCTCTGCAAGATCTTTATAATATGATGGCAAGGCATCCTACCCTCGAAATTCTCATTGAAGGTCATACTGACAATGTTGGAGATGAAATTGCATTGATTGATCTATCTAAAATGCGTGCAGCCGCTGTGAGAGACTATCTTGTGACAAAAGGTATTAGCACAGGAAGAATTTCCATTCGCGGCCTGGGTGCGACAAGACCCATTGTGAGTAACGAAACAGAAGAAGGACGTCAGAAAAACCGGCGGGTGGAAATCAGTGTTATCAAAAAATAAACATGAAGGCAGCCGCCAATGTAATCTCCATTCTTTTTCACCCTTTGCTCATCCTCAGCTATATGTCGTTGGTGTTGCTATGGACAAATCCTTTTTCGTTTGGCTTCAGACATGTGGCAGAGGCGGATACGTTACTCATCATTATCGTAATGACATCTGTTACACTTCCGGCAGTTGCTGTATTGATGATGAAGATGCTGGGATGGATCGATTCATTCCGGATGGAAACTCGTCATGAACGCATTGGCCCATATATCGCAGCAGGGTTGATGTACCTCACACTGTATTTGCACGTCTCGCAGGGAGATTCTTTTCCAACTTCTATAAGGGTTACCATTCTCGGATCACTGATCGGATTGTGGATATGTTTTTTCTTCAACAATTTTTTTAAGGTCAGTGCACATGCTGCAGGAATGGGTGGATTCGTTGCGTTGGTTACATTGACCAAACTTACGTTTGGATATGATTCAGCGCAAATTGGAATGCCGGGTCATGTAAATCTAGTCCTCCCACTCAATTACATACTTTACGCTGTTATCATTCTTGCCGGTATTGTTTGTACCTCGCGATTGATATTGCTGGCGCATGTACTGAAAGAGATCTACATTGGATTTTTGATTGGACTTGCAGGCATGGTTCTTTCTTATTTTATCCTGCACTAGTATTTATTGGTTGAGATATTTTCGAATCTCATCTTCCACTCCTTTCGGAAATGGATATTTTTCCACTACACCAGTATATAGGATGCACATCGCTGGATCAGGTAAAAATAGAGTTTGAAACTTGTGAAGCCAAAGATCCAGATGCCGGCGTAGCGCTGTGAGTTTTGGAATTTTCTTTTCCAATAATTTTAGCTGACTGATGATCTTCAGTGATTTTTCATGATTGGCTTTGATATATTCAGTATGATTTCGAATTGCTTTGTGTAACTGTCGCTCATATTTATTCATATCCTGGTAATGCGCGGCGAAAAATGTTTCATAAGGCATTGACTCTTCAATCTTCAGTCGGTTACGGATTCTTTCGTAGAGATCATTGCGATTGTACAATTGCGCATTGAATCCAATGAGAGCGGCTTCAAGGTATTCTAATAGTTGACTTAATAGTTCATTTTCATTTGGTGCTGCCTGATGGACTGCATCCGCAGATTCCATCTCCTGTTCATAAAACTGATTGACGGCTTCAAGTAAAACGGTCGAAGTATTGTGTTCCTTTTGGCAGGTTTCAACTAAAGACAATAATTGGTTATTGGTGATGGAGTAGATGACGATGCTGCGCCAGGTATCGATGCTTTTATCTGAAAAGAAAATTTCACTTACTTCGAGACCTGCGCGAGTTGCGACTGCTCTTGCTTCTTCTTTTGAAATATAGAGTTTAGCCAGCTCCTTACACATGCGGTTGATGAGACCTTCATACTTCTTCAACGTCATTCGATAGGATTTGCCTTCAAGTCATTGATCTGTTTCATCCGTAAAGGTATTTAAAGGTAAGCCGGCATCCAGAAGGATATCTGTGATCATCATTCCAAATTTTAGGGACTGTGCTTTTTTATCCTGATTGACGAGCCCTGTATGCATCGCCACTACTGAAGATTGGTTGACAACAGGACCTCCGGGAGAATCTTTCATTTCCCGGGTACGATAAATCAGTTGAGCCCCATCACGCCGAATGATTTTGCCACCATTGATTCGTTTGTTCATATCCGATGGATGCGAGATCACGCTGATATCCTTACTAACGAGTGAATCTATATCGGTCACAGGCATGGATAAATAAAAATAATGTTCGCCTTCCCTGCGTCGTAATAATGTGTAATGGAGAGCTTTATTATTTCGAAAAAAGACTGGGTCAAGTGCGACTTCTTCTGTTCGATTGAGTTCATCATAATTTTCATCGTATTGAAGAAAGAGATGGATGTCGCTAATCGATTCAAGTGTTGCATTTAGAAAAGTGGTGAGCACATAGCCATCTTTGAGAAGAATTGCACTGGTAGTTGCATCAGGACTTCGAATGACGCCAACTGCTTTGGATAAGCCGGTAATCTGATGAAACCATTCTGTTCGTTTTGCTTTCAGATCAGGAAAATTGAGTCCTCCTTTACTGCCTGTATGCAAATCAACCGTGTCTTTGAATTCCTCAAAGGCTCTTTCTACTTTTTCTTTTGTGGTAATATGAGTATCATCAGCATTTGCTTCCGGCTGATCAGACGCTTCCAGTTCGTGTAATATATCCTCAATCAATTTACTGCCAGGAAATTCTTTGACAACGAAGGCGAGTAAATTGTTAAGGGCGCCTTTTTTGTAAGCTGCAGCCTGGAGGATATTCCACCAGTTGTCTCTTGGCCGGTTACTAAATTCGATTTCGATGGTATTAAATTGCGTCTCTGTCAATACCCGACGGGCTTCTTCGACGGATGGATATAGCTCCGCGAGTTGATCTGCAAGGGTTGCGATGTCGTAGATGGACATTGGTGGTGTTCGTATGTGAATGTCGATTCAAGTTAATTAGAAATCTGTAAACGGTGAGCGGTAAACATGCGTGTGTTTCGGCTCCGCTCAACGACCGCAAGATCATCCTAATGTGAAGATCATCATGCGGGCGTTTCGGCTCCGCTCAACGACCGCAAGATCATCCTAATGTGAAGATCATCATGCGTGTGTTTCGGCTCCGCTCAACTACCGCATGATCATCCTAATGTGAAGATCAAATCTGCGAAAATTCATTTTTAAATAATCTCTGCGTCATCTGCGTTGAAAACAACTTACGGGTAACGATGTGAAATGTTTTTTCTAACTTTTCGATCTCATGGACCCACTACGCCTCAATCATCATTTTCAGGATCAAATCACCATGGACACCGCCATCATCGGTGCTGGTGTTTCAGGACTTTATTCTGCTTATCGGCTTACCACACCAAATGCAACAGACACACCTTTGCCCGCAAGCCAGGTGCAAGTATTTGACA
>JALYSC010000232.1:0-3078 GCA_030855005.1 Bacteroidota bacterium
TGTATATCCAGGCGCGATAATAATTCTTTTTTAGATTCAGGGGTATCATCACTGCCTGCAAGTGCAGCGAGGATTTGTACACTCGTGAGGGATGCACCTACTTCATCATGTAAGTCTGCTGCAATCGATTGACGCATTTCTTCGAGTTTGCGCAATTGCCTCAGTCGCCAGGAAACCCAAAACATAATCAGGGCTATCACTATCAACACGATGAGAATTTTAAACCACCATGTCTCGTAATAGAAAGGGAGAATAGTGATGCCAATAGAAGCCGTGTCGCCGATAGCTCCATAAGGACTAACTGCTCTTACTTGAAATTCATATTTTCCTGCATTAAGATTTGCAAATCGCACGGATTGATTGTTTCCGAGATCACTCCAGGCCTGATTGGATAATTTATATTCATACCTGAGATAGGATGCATTCTCATATTCAGGGCTGCTGAATTCAATAGAAAAATCTCTTTCTGTTGCATCGAGCGTAACGGGAAGACTTGCGGGAACTGTCCTGCCGGAATTGACAAGTTTGACACCAGTTAAATAGACACGCGGAGGTTTCGAAGTAAATTCCACATCTTTTCTTGCAAAAGCCAGCACACCATTATCCATTCCAATATACATGGTATCCGTAATGGGATCCAGGTAATAATCATCAATTACTTCTCCATCGGGAAGTCCGTTGCTGTCATTAAAGAATCGCTGTTGACCAGTTTTAATATTCATAAAACCTATGCCGGCTTTTAATATAAACCAATAGCAATCAGGCCGGGGATCCGGATAAATCTCTTCAACAAATTCAAAAACTCTATTGCCCGTTGGAATTTTTTCAGCAAGTTGTTTTTTTGCGTCCCATTTCCAGAGACCATTATTCATGAGATTAAAGATTAGGTCTTCACCTCCAATTGTTATTATTTGATGTGAGTGTCCTTCCTGCCCTTCAGATCCGGGCATCCACCGGTAATTGCGATCCCAAATTTGAGTTACAGGATTCCATCTGTGAAATCCTTCTCCGCAGGCCCAGATATATCCACTATCCGTTTCAGTAATACTCCACGCATCATTATTTGGAAAAAAGTGAAGCGAATCGCGTGATGACCAGATCATTTTTTCTTTGGTGACAGGATTGTATCGCATAATCCCACCATAAAATCCAGCCCATATATTTTTTGATCGATCTCTAAACTGGCATAATGTGGATCCGGAGGGACTGAGTATCTGGTATGTTTCATCAGGATGATCCGGACTTATACTAATCCATTTGTCCTGAGTGCCTATGAATAATTCATCCTTTGACCAGGAAGTGATATTCCATATCCACTTAATTCTGTCTTGATCTATGGGCTCCAATACTTTCATACTGAGATTCATTTTCCAAACTCCAAAATCAGGGAGACCTATATAAAAATGATCCTTAAATCTGCAAATAGCAGTCACATATGGCTCCACGCCAAAGTCAGATTTCAGATTGGCAATTGGATGGTGTTGAAAAATTTGTTTAGTAAAGGATTGTCCCAAGAGACCGTATTGCGTCCCCATCCATATTCTGCCGGAGCGGTCCTGAAATGTAACTGTTGAATGATAATCAGGAAAATGCCATTCAGGATTCATCTCAACTTGTAAGGTTTCCTTGTTTAATCGACCATAGGCGAGTCCGTTACGATGAGAAGCAAAAATGAAAATGCTGTCAGAGACTATTTTGTAATTGGCTTGCCATCCAAGATCGACCTGGGGATAATTATCAAGAAGAGTTTTTCCGGTTGCACCTGTGACAAGATTGCCGATGATCATGAAATGAGGATCGTCATTTGCGTTTTGAAATACAGCCAAATCGCGATCTCCGGCATTTTGCATATAGCGATAGGATGCTATGCCCAACAGGGGTTCAGTAATGTGCTCAAGTCTTTTCTCACTGGCATGATACAACCAAACCTCCGGTCCGAAGATGTAACAGTCGCCATTTGACAAGGGTAAAAGTGAATTCACAAACTGAAACCGCTTGACGCCCAGATCTTCTTTCTTGTAATGGACATATTCAAATTGAATTTCCATATCTGGATTGAATACTGTAATGCCTACTCCGCTTCCGGCCACAAGATCTCCATTAGGCAAAAGTGCAAGCACGCCATAGCTATTACTGACTTTAGAAAGTTCTTTTTCTCCTTCTACCAAAAAAGTGAACATCTGCCTTGTGATTGGATCCAACAATGTCAGTCCATGAAGTGTGCCAACATAAATTTTTCCATCCGGGCGCTTCAGGAGTTTTAATATCTTGTCTGATCCAAGCGAAACATTGGGATCATCAGTTTTATAAAAATTGGTGAAGTGAGCACCATCAAAACAACTCAATCCGGATGAGGTGCCTACCCATATATAACCCTGGTCATCCTGTTCGATAGCGAGTACATTATTGTCAGGCAATCCATCCTTCAGGGTATAAAGATTGAAATCCTCATCCTTTGGAAATACCTGTGAATGAACAGATGCACCATAGCATATCAAAGTGCAAAGGATGATGACCAGTCGGATCGAAATGCAGGATTCTTTCAATGATTATCAGTAGTGCCTGGCTGAGCCAGTTGTGGAGCTTCTATGATCAAAGATACTCGTGTAAGTAACTTTCTGATACCACACATTTAGGGGTTTTATCGCTTCAGATAATATTTGGTTTTACGCCAATCTTGATTATTTATTACCAATACCCCATTACACATTTGACCCGAATGCTTATGTAAATCAAATGAAAAGGATGAAAACATTAGTTTCAGATACAAAACTAATAATACCAGGTCATGATGCGGCTGTATTTTTAAAATTCCCAAGGGTAGTAGATGGCGTAGTGAAAATAGTGGTAAATAAAGAATAGGAAGTACTACCGCAACACGGGTTTTGCGTTAGTGAGCAGACAGTGCGAATAGAAACATTAGAGCAATTAATACCCTTTGATGCTGGCAGACAGTTTTCGGTTTCAAAAGCCCACCAACGCGAAGCCCGAAGCCGTTGTGCGTCATGAAAAATACCTTCAGAATGAAAGTGAAACCAGGTAGGCAATACATATTATCCTTTGCTGCACATTTTTGAT
>JALYSC010000232.1:3088-5596 GCA_030855005.1 Bacteroidota bacterium
TCAAAGTCAATCAAATAAGGGAAATCAGGTAGTGCAGACTAAAAGTAATACTCAACCCATTGAAAGTGGAATCGGAGGCCTAAAGCATAAAATAAAATTAAACCGGAAAATTGAACAGGAACGTCCGGCTCGTAGGGGAACTGTGTTTACTATGGTGTCGGATAGACGCACGGAAGCGCTTGAGGGTATTGCGGAATTGCTTTTAATAAAATGATCTGTACACATGATTGATAATACTATAATTCTTCGAATAGCCGTGGCCATAACGCTGTTGGCGCACAGTGTCCCGGCGATCTTCATGGGATGGGTGAATGATTTTGGAAATCTGTATTTAAACGAAGTTGGTTTTGCGCCTTTTGGTTTATGGATTGCCTGGGCGATAAAGCTGTCGCATGTTGTATTCGCCATTTTGCTGATTATAAACCGGTACGTGAAAGTTGCAGCGTTTGTTACCATCTTTATCCTGATTGCCGGCATCATCATGTTGCATTTTAAGGAGGGCTGGTTTGTCGTGGGTGGAGGCAGGAATGGGATGGAATTTAACTTTCTCCTGATCTGTGTGCTGCTCTCCATTGTCTATCAGAATAAACTAAAAACTAAAAACTAAAAGCGTAAACCTGCAGCAGACAACATCTCACCCTAAGCGTGATGTCACATCAGGGGCTCACGGGGATGAGGGAAAGATATATCCAGCTCCGTAGGTGAGGCATATTTGTAGCAATTTTCAGAGGTTGAGCTTCGCTTAGCAGGGGAGAGATCAGCAAAAAGAATACAATTGCCATCAGTTTTTCCATGACCATCTTATGTATGTGATATTGAGTGTTCATGGGCGTGGGTTTAAGAATAGAAAGATACGCACAGATGGGCATCCCGATGGCTATCAGGATGGTTAACGGAACGGGCTGTGGGGAGGAGTCATAAAGGATTCAGTTCATTCGCTGATTATTAAGTGACGAATACCTTAACTTGCACAGTATAAAACTTATCCATGGAAGGAACCATCCAGATACATATAGAAAAGTTGCCAGAAGGTATATATCTCGCCACATCTGATGATATTGAGGGACTTGTTGCTCAGGGGAGAACAATCACAGAAACCCTGGAAATCGCAAGAGATGTTGTGAAAAAGTTGCTGGAATCCCAATCTGATAACATTGGAAGGGTAACAGAGCTTGGCGATAATTTTGACTATCCGCTTGTGATTGGCATTTAATATGGGAAAACTTGGCGGCTTTACGTATCGCGAAATTATAAAGCGGTTGAAAGAACTGGGCTTTGAATTTCACCGGCAAGCTGCAGGAAGTCATGAAATCTGGTACTCACCTTCGACAAATCGTTATACAACTATTCCAAATCACACAGGAGATATGCCAGAGGGAACATTACGCGCCATATTGAAACAAGCGAATGTGACACCTGATCAATTTCTGGAGCAACAATAATCCAATAACATCAACTGTAGGCCATGGTGCTTCTTGTGGTACCTATTCCTGGAAAGGTGATACTATAATATTTGAAAACAATGCAAGTAAAATTTTAGAAACACATCTCCATTACACCAAGGACCATTTTAAAAAAATGTTTAATGCTTTTGCAGACAAGGATGAAAATCCGGAATTGCCAGGCTCAGATTGGGATTACACGTTCAGCGAACATCCCGATAACTATCGGAGACCAATAGTCAGTATTACGATTTATAATAAATCACTTGCCGGTATAGAGAAGATGATTGAAATGGGATTCACAGAAGGATACAAGATGTCGATGATTAATTTGGAAAATTTGTTGGCGTCCCGATAGTTATCCGAATTATCGAAATAATGATCACGAGATTCCTGAGTGGTCCCTGAGTTTTCTATGACTTTTCCAAATGATATTGATAGTTTTTTTGATACATAACTCCTTCCCTGACGACAGCATAAATCCGGCTTACTAGTTTATTGCGCACATTATTCAAAACCAGCATTTTATTCTTCCCCTCTGCAACTTTCCTAAGATAGTAATCCTGAATCTCTCCCTTTCGGCTAATCACACTTACAGCACCCAGGTGGAGCAATTTCTTTACGTCCTTATGTGCGTTGTGATTTACTCTCGACTTGCCTCTTACACTCTTGCCAGAGGTGTGATCAAAAGGTGCTATACCAGCTGTACAAGCAAATTTTTTGGAGTCTTTAATGTCTTTAAATTCATTTGTCTTAACCAATATAGCACTGCAGGTTACTATGCCGACGCCATCAACTGATGTGATAAGGTCCGTTAGACGGTTCAAATTTTCATCTTGCTGGATCAACTTGAGAATGTCTTGATCAAGTTTTTTTATTTGATCATTCAATACTTCAATTGGCTTTTTAGTGCCCTTTATTATCAAAGCACTTTGCTGTTTGGTAAGGAATCTCATTGCATCTTTATTGAAGCGAGATATATCTGCTTTTGACTTCACCAGCCGTTCCCGCAGGCGAATAAGAATCTGCAATCTTACCAAAACCTCTCTTTTAGGCTGCCAGCGGT
>JALYSC010000233.1 GCA_030855005.1 Bacteroidota bacterium
GCATTCCGTATTGGCAGGAGATTTTGATGCCTTTAATGGCCAGGGATATTTTATGCGGTACAATCGCAAATTAAAAGGGGCACAATACTCCTACACAGGAGCTACTCCTGCACAACCATGGAAAATAAAAGGATCTGCTGCTGTTTCGCGTGGAAAATTTACGAGGCAAACGATCATTCCAACTGAGGGTAATCAGGGACCTTATCCATTAAGAGGAGATAATGGAGAATTATTTATTATTGTTCTTGCAGGTTCTGAAAAAGTATACATTGATGGGCGGCTTTTACTACGCGGTGAGGATGCGGATTATATAATGGATTACAATCAAAGTGAAATAACATTTACCAGGAATATTCTTATAAACGTACGGCACCGTATTACTATCGAGTTTGAATATGCACAATTCAATTTTCAAAAATCGCATAATGCATTTGAAGCTCGTTACGATAGAAATAAATTACAGGGATTTGTCCAGTTCTTTCAGGAAAAAGACAGTAAATCTGTGACCGGAGATCTTGAACTTACTCCTGAAGATCTGAGTTTATTAAGCATGGCGGGAGATGCTTCAGATCGGTTTTTCAAAAGTGGCATTCGTAATTCAACAGAGAATTTCAACAGTAATACTATCCTTTATACTGCAACGGATACTTTCGTGGCGGGAACACTCTATGAAAATATTCTTCAATGGTCAACCGACCCTGCACATGCAAATCTTATTGTAAGTTTTAGTGAAGTTGGTCTTAATGGAGGTGATTATATCATTAGTCCTAATCCATCGCCAAATGGCCGTGTGTATCAATGGGTTGCGCCCGATCCGACGACAGGTATTAAAAATGGAAATTTCGCTCCGCTTGTCCCTCTTCAGCCACCACAACTTAAACAAATGATGACAGCCGGTGGACAATACAAGCTCAAGAATAAAGGAAATTTATCCGCAGAAATTGGATTGAGCCGAAATGATCTTAACCGCTATTCACCAATTGATGATGGAAATAATATTGGTGCAGGTCTGAAAATAAATATTAATCAACCTATTCGAATTAATAGACAATGGACACTTACACCATTTGGGGGATATGAAAGTAGTGGTTTTAATTTTCGCGTCCTCGATCCTTACCGAAATCCCGAATTCGTTCGTGACTGGAATTTACCTCAACTCATATCTATTGCCAATGAGCAATTACCTACGGTAGGAATTCGTGTAGGTCGGAGTCCAAAATTTTATATTCAGCATAGATATGATGGCTTATTTCGAACCGGAATCTACAATGGCAATAAACATACAAGTGAAATTTTACTTGACACCATTGGTTGGAAAATACAAGGATTGTTTAGCTATCTTGAAGCAAAAGACTATTTAAATGCCACTTCGTTTATCCGACCTTCTTTTTCGGTGGAACGTGTAATCATTAAAAAAGGTAACTGGCGAATCGGAACAAATTATTTTCAGGATCGTAATGAGGTGCGCGATCACCTTAATGATACACTGCGACAAAATAGTTTTATTCAAAACAGAATGTCAGTGTTTCTACGCAATGATGAGGATTCGAAAACTTATGTACAACTAAGTTATCACCAGGAGCGCCCTAAATTAGCTTTTGGAAATCGATTCGTTCTATCAGAGAAAGTACGAGAATGGAATCTGAATGGCCATCTGCACCAATGGGAGAATGTAAAATTAGAATATACCATTCGTCACCGGGATGCTGAACCTTTAATTGAATCAGTTGGAAAGAGAAGTATTAATTTATTGGGACGATTGGATTTACGATCGGAATTTATTAAAAAAGCAATTAAATTTTCGTCAGGTTATGAAATTGGAAATGGCCAGGAACCCAAGGCAGAATATAAATATGTTAAAGTGCAAAAGGGTGAAGGTATTTATATTTGGGTAGATGATGGAGACGGTGTAGAGGAAGTCAATGAATTCGAGCAAGCTCCATTTGCTGATCAAGGGGAGTATATTAAACTAAGTGTGTTTAATAATGAATTTATTCGAACACGATCACTTAACATTCAACAGAGTCTAAATTTTGACATGCGGTTAATTCAGCCTAAGGGATTGCTTGCAAAAATTGCGTTATTATCAACTTATCAACTGAACAGGAAAATTCGTGAGGATCAGGAAAGTCCCTTCTGGAATCCATTTTATCAACAATATCCGGATACTGCGATTATTGGCAACACAAGTACTTTGAGAAATATACTTTACTGGAATAGATCCAGTACGCAATATGATATTCAACTAGGTCATTTCACTCAAAAAAATCAGATTTTACAGACCTCTGGATTCGAAATAAGAGAGTCAGAGGATTTCACTCTCCGGACCCGAATTAGTCTTCAAAAGAAACTTGATTTGGTTTTAAATGCAAAAAAAGGGGAAAGGGAAAACCGGTCGCAAAATTTTGACAACAGGAATTACATACTTGATCAACTGGAGGCTGGTCCTGAATTGAATATCATATTAAAAGATAAATTCCGTATCACTGGAAACTACATATACACTGAGATGGAAAATCGAGCAGGTGCGGAAAAATTCAGCTCCAATAAATTTTCACTGGAAGCAGCATGGCGTAAAAGTACGTCTGTTGATATCCGGGCTATGATAAGCCTAATTGACATTCAATATTCATCATTTGGAAATCAGAACATCGATTTTGCTATTCTGCAGGGACTTCAAAGCGGGTCTAATGTATTGTGGTCAGCTCAATTTAATACCCGCATTACTAAATCACTTGTACTCACATTGTTGTATAATGGACGTCAGACTGGTGATGTGAAGACCATTCATACCGGTAGTGCACAGGTACGTGCGGCTTTTTAAGTTAATGGATACTATCAGAACAGGGTAAAATCAGGCAGGGGAGTAGCTTTTTAATACATTTGCAGCACAATAGCGGAAAGCAGCACAGAATAATGACAACAGGCCGATCCGGGGTTTCAGGTGGATATCTCAAAAGCAAAGATTTTAAAAGCACAGCAATCGCTGTGTTTTTGTTTCTTGCGATTAGCTTCCTCTCCGTGTTTTTATGGTTGAAGATCTATACTCATCATGGGCAGGAACTCGAGTTGCCTGACTATGTAGGTCAGCCTTATGAAGATGCGGCTAAAAATGCTCGACGTAAAAAATTCCGAATGAGTGTACTGGATTCCATTCACGTATTGGGAAAACCAGGAGGGATCATTTTAAAACAAGATCCCCCACCCCACACTTTGGTGAAAGAAAAAAGAATGATCTACACTACCATCACAAAAAGGAGTCCTGATAAAATTCTGTCTGGACGTCTTCCTGAAATGTATGGTAAAAACTTTGAGCGTAAAAAAAGAGAACTACAGGAGCATTTTGAAATAAAATCAAGAGTGATTGAAAAACGTTTTGATCCGGGTGATCCCAATCAAATTCTTGAAGTACGTTATAAAGGTGAAACACTCATCGATAGCCGCGGACGGAATAATGATATAATGATTGAAAAGGGTGATGAACTTGAGTTTATTATATCAGAGCGATCAGGCGCAATAGTTGAAGTACCCGATCTTGTGTGCAAGACTTATGAAGAAGCTCAATTTCTTTTGGAAAACCTGGGCTTATTGGTTGGAAGTCTTAGTGGTGATACGACGGATGAGGCAGTGACTTATATCATAGAACAAGAGCCTGCTGCCGGAGAAGAGATTAAAATGGAATCAGCGATTAACCTTACTATCCGCCTGGAAAGACCAGCGCGGTGTGAATAACAAAATAGAAAATGAACGAAATAACAGTAGAAAAACTCCGTGACAAATTAGCAGCAGGTGAATCTATTCTCCTTGTTGATGTGCGTGAGCCCTATGAAAATGAGGAATTTAATATAGGTGGTTTATTGATCCCACTTGCTGATCTCAGCAACCATGTCAATGAGTTGCGGGAGTCCGGTGCTAAAGAAATCGTACTCTATTGCAGGTCAGGAAATCGCAGTGCCATGGCACAAAAATTACTCGCTCTGAATTTTGATATTAAGAATACATCTAACCTTAGAGGTGGGATGAATTCATGGCGGGATATGAAATAATAGTCGGTAGTCAGTCCTTCGACGCTTCGACAAGCTCAGTGCTCCTCCTGCTAACCCTCATTCATGTGCTACAGCTCAGGAACCGTGGTCAGTGGCCAATGGTCAGTACTGTTCAGGTTAGAATTTGTTCTTCCACATCATACTTTCGATAGGTCTGTTGGTGCGCTCATTGTATTTAGCGTTGGGTTTATGATTATAGCGATTCTGGATTTCACCGCTCACCGTAAAATAAATGAGCTGGCCAATGGGCATACCGGGATAAATTCGTACTGGTTTGACGCAGGAAATCTCAAGTGTCCATGTGTTGCAATAGCCGACGTCGCCTTTACCTGCTGTGGCATGAATGTCAATTCCAAGTCGCCCTACGCTTGATTTACCCTCCAGAAATGGGACAGCACAATGTGTCTCAGTGTATTCAAGGGTTGCTGCCAGGTATAACTCCCCCGGTTGAATGACATAACCATCCGGTCCAATGTCAAAATGCTCAATAGTATTATGTAGGCGGGCGTCAAGTTCCTTCTCTTCGTAAATGGCGAAATGAGGTGACAAATGGACATCGTATGAATTAGTCCCAAGTGATGCCGGATCAAAAGGGGTGATGACGATATCGCCGCTTTCAATGGCTGCCATGATTTGTGTGTCTGTTAATACCATACTTGTGTGATCAAAGAGGGGGCAAATGTAGGATTTTTACCCAAGCTGATCCTTTTCGAGAATCGTGACCCCTCATTGACTTAATTGTCCACCCCTTCGAGATTTACCTATAATTATCTGTTGTTGTTAGCTTTGCTGGCATGGAGGTGATGCATCAGATGATACTCGAGAATACTAAAGTTGCTGTTGGCTATCATCAGGGATATGACATCGGTCCTAATAAGATAATGTCAGAAAAAGAAAGGATGATTTTGAGCCAGCTGTCGCCAAGAAAGCGAAGCGAATGGCTGGCGAGTCGCGAATTACTTTTCAGCATTGCCGGGTTAAATGAGCGTGTCGATTGTCTGTATGATGAGTTTGGCAAGCCCTATCTGAAAGGAAGTGATAAGCATATATCTGTCAGTCATAGTGCTTCATGGTGTGCTGCCATGATCAGTGATGCTCCTTGTGGAGTTGACATTCAGATTTATTCCCATACGGTTGAACGAATCGTCCATAAATTTTTAACTGAAGCAGAATTTAATGAAAAGGGGCCATTAAAAAATCGATGGCATCAACTTCACCTGATGTGGGGATCTAAAGAATGTATGTATAAAGCATACGGAAAGAGGAAACTTGAATTTCGGGAACACATTCACATCAGTGACTATGTAGAAGCAGAAAATCGTGCGATCGGTGAAATACGCTATGAAGACATACATTTGTTGTATGATATTTATTACCGGATGTTACCAGAATGTGCGTGGGTCTATTGCATTGAGCGCAATCGTATGCCTCAGCGTATTGTTGACGAATTGTAAACGTTCACAACCTGTCACTGCTGATGCTCCAGATGCGGAAGTTTTAGTTGACACACTTCCGGATGAGTTTGTTGGTTTTTT
>JALYSC010000234.1 GCA_030855005.1 Bacteroidota bacterium
GTCCCTCACCATTGAATTTCATGGGTGAACCCATATTCTTCAACGCCACTCCAAATTTGAAATTATCCTTTTCTCCGGACACATATTGAACTCCTGCATCTATCGCAAATCCAAAAGCATTGACATCTGAAATTGATTCAGAAATACCTCTGAGTAAAATTCCAACAGATACTTTTTTATCAAAGGTGTGACTGTAGGAAATACCCAGATTAAAAAAGTTAGGACTAAAGGATGCGCCTGTTCCTTCCGGTGCACCTACCGTCGTGACTTCGATATCACCAAAGTCCATGGCAACCAATGAAATACCCAATGCACCTTTTTCTCCCATCTTTTGTGCAAAGCCAATGGCATTCATTTTAATGCCGGTACCTTCAAAAAGACGCGCATGGCTGATGACGAATTCAGTACTGGCGATCCTTGACAGACCGGCAATATTAACCTGCATCGCTTCAACACCATAAGCGAATGATGTGGACATCGCATGAAGCCCTGCGCTACGCGCCCAAGGATTTAGGAGCAGTTCATAACCACCCGCTTCGCCCTGCCTGTCAGGGTTGCCTCCATAGACCGTGGCAGTGCTGAGGCAACAAGCTCCTACCAATAGTTGGAATATCAGTCTATTCATACTTTTCTTTCTTTCATATCTTCTTTAAAGAATCAATAACTCCTTTGTGGTCAGCAAAGTCCTATAGTCCGCTCGGATCAAATTGACGACTTACGCCAAACCATTTGATTACACGTTCTCCCAGTCCCGGCGCATCCACATGAATCAAATACACGCCACTCGCAATGGGAATACCTGCAAAGTTTTTGAGGTTCCATTCCACATCCGGTACGATTTGATTGACAGCTACCGGAGGCAGTGTACGTGGAGGTGAATTTGGTTTTCCTACTTCGTTACGCGTATACTGACGGATAAATCTTCCATCAAGTGAATAGATGGTCACTGTGCACATCGCAGGCAGATTGGTAATCTTCACAGTATTATCGAACGAGGATTGCTCATAATCGCTATATGCCAGATATGGGTTAGGCACCACATTGATTTCTCCTAGCGCTTCTGCATAATCTGCTTCCGTCAGTGGTGAAGGTGCTACTTCAGTGAATTCCATTCTGTAGGTTGGATATCCGTTATGCTCACCATTACCAACTGCAAGCTGGTATGGATTATCAACCCGAAGTTTGATAGTCACATCATTTGGAATCAGACCTTCATTTAATGGAAGTAATGTTATAGTAGGATCGTTGGACAGAATTGGAATAGCAGTCCAGGTCACATTGGCAAGGGCTCTTGCCTTTACAATATTTGTCCTGTCAAGGTCCAGTCGTAGTGCTTCACAACCATCATAAGGCTGTCGAGTCACATAGATGTAATGACGGCCACCTGCATACAATTCGAAATTGAGGGGTATAGCATTTCCCTGAGTAGTGACGATTTCCGGACGTGGATTCCACAACATATCGATACCGGCTGTACCTACACCCAACAAGCCACCGATCGCTTCATTGTAACTTGAATTTTCACCAAAGAAAATATTTACACGCAGACCAGTTTCTACGTCAACAGCATAACCTGGAAACCATCCCATACCCGTAATAGGGTTACCGTTATTATCCTTAGCGCCATCCGGATCAGGAAATCCATCATCATTATTATCATGCTTGCTGACAGAAGGTCTTGATCTTTTTTGAAGATTAAGTTTGTTTCCTTCTGATGGAAGGCCATCTCCATTTGGTGATGTATAGTATTCATTGGATGTTTCCACAACCACGCAACGGCTCCACTTGGTAGTATCCGATGTAATGATAATGTCCACATTATTCAGGTTCTGAAGTGTAAGACCAAATTGTGGCATGGTACCTGCATTCGGATTAAGCCAACCTGGTGTAACATTATATCCAAAAGGATTTTCAGCGGGTTCATCCAGCAGATGATCTACAAGCGCAAACGGTACAAAAGGTGAAAAATCAGAAAAAGCACTTTCCGGATCAAGGAAGTAATTAGGATAATCCGGAATTTCTGTTTGAACGAAGTTGAAAAAAGGAACTCCAGCTAAATCATCTCCAATAAATGAAAGCCATATCGGATCTCCATTGTCTTTATATTTCAAATCATATCCTATAGTTCCATTAGAAGGATCCGCCTTATCACCTGCATCATCAGATTGCCCGATGAAGACAGAAATACCCAGTTCTGCTATGAGTTGTTCGTTTAACTCCGCGATCGGTTTTTCATTCACATATATCTTCGAAGGATCATTGACATTATAAAGTTTCCATCCGGTGCCCAGTCCTAATGAATCAGGATTAGGATTAGGATCCACAAACTCAAGAATATATTCGCCATCTTTTACGACCAGAGGATTAAATACCTGTACACGGATTGGCGCAGCACCTGGCAGATAAGTGACTTCACCATTGTTTGTGCCCGCTAGTATCTCTTTGTATTCATTGGTATCCATTTCAAGGAAATTTTCACCGGCACCGACACCTTCGAGGCGAGTGATGATTGGTCCTTCACCATACATTCCATTTATCTTATTGAATGTCTGAGGATGCGGTAATGGATCATAGGTTCTGATATTACTACGACCTTCCAGATAAGGAGTACGCTGGCCTACCAGAGAAATGGGATTAAAGGGTTCAAATTCATTATAAGCGTAAGCGATAGCAGTATAGTAATAATGCTTATGATTTATCAACCTCCTGTCCTGTGATGCAAATTGATCTTCTGTAATTCTGAAGGTGTGTCGAATACCCTGATCCGCACCGGCTATTTGTTCGACAGGAACCCAAACGTCAATACCGTTCGGTCCTTCTATTGTAGTCCAGTTAAAGAGTTTTGAAATACCATTACGTTTATCAACCTGGAAAACCAAGCGTGCTTTAGTTATATCATCCAGTTCACCCGTGGTGACATTTCCATTAAGCAACTGATAAACCAAATAACCTTCGAAAACATAATTACTGTCGATGGTTCCTTCCGGAACTTCCAGTCCACGTTCCTGATAAAGCTCTTTGAAATTGTTAGAATTGTTATCATTACTCAGGACCATGATCAATTCCCGATCTAATTCGATAAAGTCGAGATCTGGTGCAGCAGGACCTTGAGGTAAAATAAAACAGTTATTGAAAAGTGCCTGCGCAAGGTCATCCGCAGCTCTAAGTTCACTTATATCAGGACAAGGATATACCTGATCCGCTACCCATACGGCACCAATAATAAGTTCATTGATTGCTCCCGGATCGAGACGGAAAGGGCCTGTAGCCTGTACTGTTCTCGGGTCCATTTCACCTAAACTGGCACTACACATAGACCAGTCATTTCCCTGATCAGGATCACCTGTGAAAGCATAATTAATACGCTGAGCACCAGGACCGACATTATAAGCACTACCACCAAAAGTGTATGGTGTACCATCTCTCCATGAGCCGGATAAATATCTGTAAAACTCAACCCCGGTCTGTGGATCCCACATACCTGACGGCCATGAACCTGCTCCTTGCCTTACGTGATATGTGAATGAAGACATTCCTAGTTCAGAAAGAATATCAAGGTCAAGGATGACAAGTGAGTCATTGTTACCCAGGAAACCAATAGTGTCATACACTGTACCGTATACTTCCGGATCCGGTTTTCTGCCATCGTTGACCAGTGTGTCAATACCGCGAAGCGGCTCACGCGGTCCGCGGAAATAGTCGATACCCAGAATAGGTACTTCACTGCAATAAGTTGGGCTTCCAGTAGAACAATCACAACCGGAATCACCATCCTGTTCATCCTGATTGTAAGTATACATCAGTGATCTGCTGGTATCGCATCCAATAAAGTCATCTTCTGAACAACCAAGATCAGGGTCTATCCACATGCCAAAAAAAGTACTGTCAATAGCACTGGTTGCTCTATTGATCAGCTTATATCTGTAAAAAGTCATGTTATTAATCTGGTCGTTGGTAGCATAACCAAAAGCCTGTACCTGCACTTCCATACGGATCTCAGTCTGGTTTGTATTGGTGTGACTGTTACCGGCATCATTATATACCCAGAAGACAATTTCGTCAGGAAAATTGCTCTCTTTAGGACAACCTCTTACTTCAATAGCAGGATAGTCGCCATCGCATGGATCGTAAATTTCATCGCCGTTAGCATCGAAGAAGGCCCCGAGACCCTGATCATCATTAGGTAGGTTAAATGAATAATACTTGCTCCAATGCGGATTGCCACGAGCCGGGTATTTTTTTAACTCATCTGATACAAGTTCACAATCGAATGGAATACCGGCAGATAAAGCTGCTTTGAAGTCATTGATATGATTACTGATGGTTAAGCCTTTGACGACAAAAAAGCGGTCCCAGTTAAGACATGTGTCTGCACCGGTAGTCCCTATTTTACTCAGCGGACCAGGCCAGAAATCATTGTGCGTAGCATCGCGATAAGTCTGAGCAGCCATTTTCAAATTGCCTGCTTCATCATATCCTCCGAGCCATACTGCACCGGCAAAAATGGAAGACACACCAGGAACACCCAATGCAGGATCTACAGCAGGTACGATGTACTGGCCATCCCTGAGATCCCACCACATGTCACCACCATTGAGGAGTCGTGCGCGCACATTATTGATGGCCAGGTCATATGACATGGTGGCCGGAGCACAGTCTGAACGGTAATTAATCTGTCCATTACCTGATCCCGGTGGCCTTTGTGGCTTCGGATCATTCCAGGCATAAGCCTGGATGGTAGTGAAGGCAATCAGACTGGCTAAAAAGAGTCTTAAACTATTTTTCATGATACTCCTGACTATTGAAAGAATATAAATATGAGCTTACTAAAACTGCACAGTGGCCCCGAGATAAATACGACGAGGTTGTGTGAAGAAATTAGGATTTAATAACCCCCATTGATAGGAGAGCAGATAATTTGGCACATCGACTTCGCGCCCGGAATCTATAAGTGTCTGGATGGATGATTGACCAGATGGTGTAGCTAGAAACCCATCATCATAAGCGGATCCTGAAGCAGCATATACACCTATAATGTTTCTTGCATCCAGCAGGTTTTCAACCCGGATATAGACGTTGGCAAATAAAGGACTTGGATCTTCTGCGCTTCCAATCCGGAAGGATTTGTCTGCGCGTGCATCGATTGTGAAATTCCATGGTAGACGAGCTCCGTTGATCGAACCTCCGATACCACTGGAGCCAAATCTTTCTGGTTTTTGGCGCTTAGTGTAAGGACGGCCTGAAGCTGCATTAGCCTGCAGACTAATACCTGCATTTGAGAATACATCTTTACCAAACCAGGTAGGACCATTATACTGAATACCCGAAGCATATCTAAAATCGATATTGGTTGAAAGACGATGTCTCTCATCAAAACTTAAGGCAGACAGATTACGCAGATTTCCGCGTGAATTAATTTGCAGATCTCTTTGCGTTGTAGCATCTGAACCTGTACCATCAGCAAATTGCAAAGTGTAACTTGCATTTAAGCGTATATTGCCTGTTCTTCGCATGTCATAAGCCAATGTCAACCCTTTTACAGTACCAAAATCTATATTGTCGTAAGTAGTGTATC
>JALYSC010000235.1 GCA_030855005.1 Bacteroidota bacterium
GAAGGGCGATAGGTAATTTGCTGAACCGGTGTCGTTTTACCCCTATAGTACAAAGTTGAAGGCTCTGTGAGCAGGGTTTTCTGCCCTGATTTCAACTCCATCCAGGCATGAAGACTTGTGTCAAGTGAAGTATAAATTACCTGTCCCGGAACTGCGGTATGCCATGTCAAGCCTAGTCCTGACGTATCAGAGGTAAGTTCATAGGTAGGTGTGTCCACGTGCTTCGCGTAATTGACATGCAAACTATCCAGTCTTGAAAAATGATCTTTAAGCCTCACTACAAATCCAGTCCAGTCTCTCATTTCGGCAGGTGACCATACTACTTCTGCAAGAGCAATAGCTCGAGGATAAGCCATGTATTCTGCATGAGATGGTGTGGTAATGTATTCTGACCAAAGATTACCCTGTGCGCCAAGAATATATTTGAATTCTGCTGCTGTGAGGTCTTTTGGAATTACCTGCAAAGCATATACCTGCTCTACTGTACTTAACCCACCAATTGCAAGTGGCTCTCCTGCAGGATCCGCTTGGTAATGATCAAAGTAACACGGAGGGCCTGGTGTCATCACAACTTCATGTTGTTGTCGTGCGGCAGCTATGCCACCTTTCACTCCACGCCATGACATCACTGTTGCATCCGGAGCAAGTCCACCTTCGAGTATTTCATCCCAACCAATGATGCGTCTGCCTTTAGAGTTAATATATTTCTCCATCCGCTGAATGAAATAACTCTGCAATTGATGTTCTGTGGTGAGTCCTTCTTTCTTCATCAGATCCTGACAAAACGCACTTTCTTCCCAGCGTTTCTTTGGACATTCATCACCACCAATATGAATGTAAGGTGAAGGGAAAAGGGCGATCACTTCATCCATTACATTTTCGAGAAAAGTGAAAGTTGTTTCAGTCGGACACATTACATCATTAAATACACCCCAGGTAGGTTCTACTTTGAAAGGTCCAGGAGTACATGCTAATTCCGGATAAGCAGCAAGTGCAGCAAGTGCATGACCCGGCATTTCAATTTCAGGAATGATATTGACGTTACGCTTTTTTGCAAAAGCTATCACATCACGCACTTCGTCTTGAGTATAATAACCACCATGCCTTATACCATCGAATACTTTGGGTTTGTTACGGGCATGACCTGACAAAGTTGTCTCACGCCATGCAGCTACTTCCTGAAGCTTGGGATATTGTTTGATTTCAAGACGCCAACCCTGATCGTCAGTAAGATGCCAGTGAAACGTATTCATCTTGTGCATCGAAAGCAAATCAATGTATTTTTTTACAAAATCCAGCGGCATAAAATGTCGCACTACATCAAGATGCATTCCCCTGTAAGAGAAATTAGGTTCATCCCGAATTTGCATGGATAATATATTCCAAACAATAACAGCTTTATCAGGATTTGAAATGATATCAAGATTAAGAATCTGACGTAAAGTCTGCAATGCATAGAATACACCTGCAGAGGTTGACGCATTGATAAAAATTCCGGTATCGTAAATATTTAATTCATACCCTTCCTTCGAAATAGTTGAATTAAGATGAATCTCAATTTTATTAAAGTCCGTATCGTGTTGATCACTCAGATCACGAATTGGAATTTTATTGTTTATTCTTTTTTCAAAAATATCAATGAAGACTTCAGTAGGGTCAAACGAGTCGAATAATGTTTTGTCCGCATAGATAGTCAGATGAGAATTAAATTCGAATTGGCCGCTGGCAAAATTCATGACAGCAGGAATAGGAATGACGGAAGTGCTTCCCTGGAGATGAATTTGCGGCATTTGTGCCGGTTGAGCCTGACATTGAATGAATAAGAAAGAGACAAGCAGAAATGCGTGGATGTTTTTAAAAACCATAGCTTCTAAAATACGAATGCAAAAAGAAATAGAGCAGGTTTTTCGGGGAAGAATATTATTTCTGGTCGGACAGTAGTAGCCAGAGTTTATCTTTCAATTTGTCAAGATTGTAATTAGTGACAGCTGAAATAAATACAACATCAATATCAGGAGGAAGTGAAGGCGTCATTAGCTCCTGCATTTCATCATCTATCAAATCACTTTTTGTGATGGCTAGTAATCGTGGTTTGTCAAGCAATTCTTCATTGTACATCTCCAACTCGTGTAAGAGAATCTCATAATCCTTTGCGATATCATTGCTCTCACACGGGATCATAAAGAGCAAAACAGCATTCCGTTCGATGTGACGAAGGAAGCGATGCCCCAATCCTTTGCCAAGATGTGCATCTTCAATGATACCCGGAATATCGGCTATGACGAAAGAGCGGTTGTCACGATATTGCACAAAGCCAAGATTAGGAGTCAGTGTTGTGAAAGCATAATCTGCAATCTTTGGTTTGGCTGCTGATACGGAAGCAAGTAATGTTGATTTTCCTGCATTTGGAAAACCAACGAGGCCGACATCCGCAAGTATTTTTAATTCAAGGATTCGCCAGCCTTCCTGCAGTGGTTCGCCGGGCTGGGCATACATTGGAGTTTGGTTAGTTGGGGATTTGAAATGATTATTTCCCAGACCTCCACGTCCTCCTGGCATAAGGATAAATTCTTCACCATCAGAGGTGATTTCAAATATTACCTCACCTGTTTCGGCATCTTTTGCGACTGTACCCAAAGGCACTTCCAGGATCACATCTTCACCATCAGAACCTGTCTTTAGTTGCCCTGTTCCAGGCATGCCGTTTTGGGCCAAAATGTGCTTGCGGTATTTCAGGTGGAGCAGTGTCCATAATTGGGAATTCCCCCGACAGATGACGTCGCCGCCTCTGCCGCCATCTCCACCATCAGGTCCACCTTTGGCGGAAATTTTATCACGATGCAAATGAACAGAGCCCGGACCACCGGCACCGGACTTGCAATGGATTTTTACGTAATCAACAAAATTCTGATCGGACATTAGACGTGTAAACTGTCAATAGCTTCGCATAATGCCTGGAAGATATTGTCTATAGTACCAAGACCGGGGACTTTAAGAGCTTTTCCTTTGGCATCATAATAATCATACAGGATCGCGGTCTTGGTAAGATATACTTTAAAACGGGTGCGAATGATTTCTTCATTATTATCATCAGGCCTGCTGGAATTTTGTCCACGGAGGAGTATCCGTTTCACAATTTCTTCTTCTGGGACATCCAGCATGATCAGGGCATCAATCTGTTGACCTATGATCTCAAGCGCTCCATCCAAAGCTTCAGCCTGAGGCACCGTACGCGGGAAGCCATCGAAAATAAAGCCTTCAGCATCCGAATGGGTGAGCATTTTATTCCTTAGCATCCCAATTGTAACCTCATCAGGAACAAGTTCGCCGCGAGACATATAATCATTGGCTCGCAATCCTAATTCTGAACCGGATTCAAGTTCGGACCGGAACAGATCACCTGTAGAAATATGAACCAAATTGTATGTTTCTACCAGCTTGAGTGCCTGAGTGCCTTTACCACTTCCCGGAGGACCGAACAGGATTAGATTGAGCATTGATTAATCGTCTTTAAAATGAGGAGGTCGCTAAGATATACAAAACGGCTAACCGAAGACCGGTTAACCGTTTTAGTTTTAGTGGTGATCTACTAGGATACTATTGATTATAATCCGCTTTAGTTGCTATCATCAAATACCCGCGCTGAACAATTTATAGGTCTTAATCTCACCTTCCCCAATTTGAACACTGACCAGATAAATCCCCGGTGGTAACCTTAGATTATCAATTTCAATGACTACACTATTAGGAGTCGTCAATTGATCCACAATAAGTTTACCTGAAGTATCAAATAATTTGATGCTAACATTTTCAGTAACGATGCTGCTGAAACTTACAAGGATTCGATCCTTGAATGGGTTCGTCAAAACGGTATGAACGATATTCTCTTCAACGTCTCTGCGGACGACGATGGTTGGAGTATAAAATTCATAATGGTATGGAATGGATGGATTGTCACTAATGACCCTGAGGCGGTAGTAAATGACATTCCGGAGATTTGGATCTACCCACTGATAGTTTTGAGCAACTGTACTGATACCACCAGTAGCATTGACAATTGCGATTGTATCAAACTTAAAACCAGTATAGGAGCGCTCAAGAATAAATTGCTTAGCCTGATATTCAAGGCCCGTAGTCCAGTTGATAGTGACTTCCTGGTCACCTGTATAGGAAGCGTTGAAAACTGTTACAGTAGTTTTTAATTCTCCTTCATATTTAGTCAATTCAACATCATCGATAGCGAGACCCTGTGCAGGATCACGCTCATCTGAACGGAACACAAACCGGAATGCAACTTTAGGATTACCACCCAAGAAGCTGACATCCTTGATATAATGAACCCAATCGAGCTGTGCATTGGTAAAGTAGTCTTTACCCTGAGGGAAAGCTCCATCCGAAATATTTGAATTATGATAGTTATACCAGTTAGGATCGGATTTAGTACCTAATTGGATCCATGAAGCACCACTGTTGAGTGAGTATTCAACCTGGAATCCATCTCTAAGATTCTGGACAGCATATTTTGACCAGAACTTAAATTCATATAGACCTGGTTCTGACAGATCGTATTGGGGTGTGTATAATTCTGCGCGACCGTTATTCTGGTAGAGGTTATCATTAATGCCTAGCACCCATGCATTTGCTCCGCTATATGTACCATCCTTACCGGCTTTATTAGAGGATCCTTTTTGGAAAGGTGTGCCACTGACGAGATAAGGTGCGAAGTGCTCCGGATGGCTTTCGAAGTCGCCTCCATAACCACTATCTCCAATTTGATAAGGCGCTGACAGATAGGGTAGTATAGTTACTGTTCTGGTCAGCGTAAGTGAACCATTGATAGTCAATGAAACTATATATACACCCGGATCAGAGTAAGCATGGATAATAGTTTTTTGATCGGAGGTCGTATTGTCTCCAAAATCCCATGCATACGATTGTGCATTGACAGAAAAAGATCCGTCGAAAAGCATAGTCTGTCCTTCATAACCGATTGGCTGAGCAACTATAACGGGTGTTGCAGCAGAGAAAACATCAGTCGTCATTAGACCACGACCATGTGTAGCTGCAAGTACCACTTTGTCACTATCTCTTAGTAGCAGCATATCAACGCGTACGAAGGGCATCCCGTTTTCAGGATTGGTAGGTTCCCAATGTGTCAGATCACCATTAATATCGTCTGTTGTCCAGACGCCTACATCTGTAGCAATCATTGCGCGATCATGATTAGCAGGATCAAACATCGCCCATCGAACCGGAACATCAGGCAGGTCTCCTTCAATCGTTGTCCACTCAGCACCATCGTTATAGGTTACGAAAATATTTTCAAGTGCTGCTCCGTAATTAAACAGGCTGACAATGATATCCTGTGAAGTTTGTTTATCCATGTATATACTGGACACACTGGCAGTGCCCGGAAAATCTGCATACAAAGTACCGGCTACCAGATTGGACTGTTGACTTGCATTGTCTACGCGAAGTATTCTTCCGGATGCACCTCCGAAATATACACGGTCGCTCACATTCGGATCTACTTTGACTGCACTGACGGAGAGGCTTTGAC
>JALYSC010000236.1:0-2660 GCA_030855005.1 Bacteroidota bacterium
ATCTAAAACTTGCCCTACCTATATCCATCCTTAATAAATAGATAAAGCGGGGATACCGTACCTTTGTAGCGTTTACTACACCAGCATTTCCTTATGGCTATTTATATCACTGACGATTGTATTAACTGCGGGGCTTGTGAACCTGAATGTCCGAATAATGCTATCTATGAAGGCGGCATCAACTGGGCCATGAAGGATGGCACCACTTTGACAGGACCTTACGTTCTCGATGATGGCACAATCGTCGACGCCTCCGATTTACTCGAACCAGTTTCTGTTGATTACTATTATATCGTTCCTGATAAATGCACAGAGTGCAAAGGATTTCATGATGAGCCCCAGTGTGCAGCTGTATGTCCTGTTGATTGTTGTCTCCCGGATCCCGATCGGGTGGAGTCTGATGATCTTTTACTGGGAAGGAAGGCCCGGCTCCATCTGTGAGAGCGTGAGACCGTGAGAGCGTGAGAGCGTGAGATATTTTTACTTTGGGCGCTTTGCGACTTTGCGCGACAGTAATCCATTCATTTGTATTTAAACTCGGCTTGCCAATACATCAGACAATGAGACCTTCCTTATTTTGCACTCTATCCATGCTGAAAAATCGAAAAGCCTTAATGTTTGCTGTTCGTAGACATCATCATGAATTAACTGAAAGTCCTTCTGGATTTTTTCCCAAATGACTTTCTGTTTACCGGTGGCAATGGGCAGGTTTGGCTTATTGACAAAACTGAGTATTCTGCGTTCGATTTTATACTCTTTTCCTACCGCCTGCATATCTCTCTTGATGATGTGCGTTTCCAGTTTTATCAGTTCAAATTCCCGGAGTTCGTACATGATCATGAGATTGACTAATCGTATGGTCCGGTATAACGGCAAATTAGTATAACCTTTGCTGGTGGCAATAATTTTACTTAATGTTTTTTGTGCCTTTTTATAATCTTTCCTACCAAATTGTACAAGGGCGAGATACAATGATAGTTCTGCATTTCTGGCAAGGGTAAGAAGTTGAGTTTTTCTTATCAGACTTTCTGAAAAATCATTGATTAAGTTTTCACACGATATAAAATCGCCTTTGTCAAGGACTGGAAAGAGTTGATAGAGAAAGATTAAACAAGTCACGTTTGCATTGAAATTCACGGAAGGGGTATTCAGTTTTTTCAATTGAAGGATGAAGTAGTTCATTCCTTCATATTGGCGGAGACTGCGGAGACTATCTAAAACGCCCTCTAAGGTGAGTACATAATAAATGGGTGGATCGGACAAAACGTGTTTGTTTACTTCCAGTAACGTGTTGAGTTCATAAAAGGAATGTAGTGCGGATTTGTAATCCCCAACACTAATCAGGTAGTTGGCCTGGAATAACTGGTGCAACTTGTTGATTTCAAGATTATCAATATTGGAAGAAGCCACTATACTCATCTCGCTTACGACAAGATCATTTAATGCTGTCTTTTGGGATTCGGAGCGGGCATTACCCTTATAGATCATCCGATGTCTCAATAGTTCATACAACGCAGCCTGTTGATGGATTTTTTGGGTGACACGCAGTGCTTCATTTATTTTGAAATGTTTATTGAGCAACATTTTTTCATCGGTATCTGGAAAATTAAGCGACAATAAATATTCAAGTTCAAACCTGGATGAAATTAGGAGAGCATAATAGTTTTCAAATTCTTTTGCATGAGCCATCACTTTGTGGAGTAGATCAAAACACTCTTTGTATAGTGATTTCTCGTAAAGGATTCGGGCTTTCAGGATTTTGTCAAATAAGCTATAGTAGCTATCCTGATCCTTCCTGAGCTCAAGCATTGTATCGAGTAATATTTTGTAGAGGTAGTTTACGGAGGTATTAAAGGAGGCTCCCTCACAAAGGGATGCATACTTTATCCGCAGCGTATCAGCTGAAATTTTCTCATCCTTCACAATCAGGTTGTAAAGTTTAAGATAGTTTGAGATCTTCTTGCCATGAGAAGTTACCGTAAAAGCTTTCTTTTCCGGCTTTGTCATGGAGTTAACCAGGTACAATAGTGCTTCAGTCTTTATCATAATAGTTACCTTTTAAGACAATTTATTTTCAAAAAAAATCATAACTTCATTATCTTATAGTTATAAAAATAACCCAATTAATATATCTTAACTTATTGGATAACAGTATTATATATTTTAATATGAAATAATGTAGTTAGTAATTTAGAATATATTTGAAAGAAGTTAAAGGTTTCTTTTACATAGGTTTGGACAAAACTTATAACCAATTCATAATAATGGCATTGTTTCAAGAGGAAGGCGATCAATTGCAGCAAGACAATTGTAAAGCATACTAATGCTGTCTACTAAATATATCGGCCTCCTTCTGGGCATCTTTGCTTTCATAGTTATTATGTTCCTGCCCGAACCTGCAGGTATGAGTTTCCAGGCAAAGAGTGCAGCAGCAGTAGTGGTTCTGATGAGTATATGGTGGATTACGGAGGCGATTCCGGTGTATGCTACTGCATTTCTTCCGTTGGCTTTGTACCCCTTGCTTGAGATTTTACCGGCGAAAGAAACGGCTGCCAATTATGGTCATAATTATGTACTGATGTTGCTTGGTGGGTTTTTTTTGGGTAAAGCCATAGAAAATCAAAATCTGCACCGGCGGATTGCTCTGGTCATCATCAATA
>JALYSC010000236.1:2670-5538 GCA_030855005.1 Bacteroidota bacterium
GAGTATGATGATCGCTACTGCCTTCCTTTCGATGTGGATTGCCAATGTTACTGCGGCTGTGATGATGTTTCCTATTGCCATGTCGATTATAGCCCATGAGGAGGAAACTGTGTCGGGCAAGAGCACATTTGGAACCGGATTAATGCTGGCCATCGCTTACTCTGCTACGCTGGGAGGTCTAAGCACGCTGATAGGCACACCCACTAATATGATCTTTGTCGGTATATTGGATAAACTGTTTCCAGATGCACCACCGATCACTTTTTTTACCTGGCTTAAAATCGGGCTGCCGGTGGTAATTGTATTGCTGCCAGTCTTTTGTTTTTATCTTATTCGTTATTTCGGGGTTAAAGGGAACCTCAGTCAAAGTGATACCATCATCAAAGATGAATTAATGGCACTTGGCAAAATCACGGCCGGAGAAAAGAGAGTAATCTATGTATGTCTGATCGCCATATTTGGATGGATTTTCAGAGATGATTTTTTATTCGGCACACTGGTTATTCCCGGCTGGGCTTCCATACTGGGATTAGATAACTATGTGCACGACAGTACCGTGGCGATCGCAGCAGCGCTACTATTGTTTATACTTCCTGCCAATAAAGAAAAACGTCTCCTCGACTGGAAATCTGCAAGTCAGGTTCCATGGGGCGTCGCTATGATCGTGGGCGGAGGATATGCTATCGCTGCGGGTTTCGAATCAACCGGACTTGCGGATTGGCTGGGCAACCAACTTGTGTTTATTAGCAATTACCCATTCCTGATCGTCATGATAGTGGTGATTGGCTTTGTGATGATTTTTACAGAGTTTAATTCTAATACAGCAACGGCCAATATTCTCTTGCCAGTCCTGGCGAGCATGGCTGTAGCAGCAGCCATCAACCCACTCCTGCTATTGATTCCCGCCACGGTGGCATCATCACTTGGATTTATGATGCCTGCCGGTACCGGCCCCAATACCGTAATTTTTGGAAGTGAGAGGGTGACCGTAGCAGATATGGTGAAATGCGGCGTGTGGCTCGACCTGATCAGCCTGGTGATATTGACAGTTTTGTTATATTTTATCATCATGCCCTGGCTTGGATTTGAATCCGGATTGCCGGTTTGGGCTCAATAATTGATTAGCACTTTAAGTATAATGAATATAACCACCGCCACAGCCGGTAACAATGGGGAGAAAGACCGATCTGATTGTTTTGTCTCTCTTGATCTGACTAACTCAGGCGGGTTGTCTATTGAATTGAACAGTAAAGTCCAGGTAAGTTTTGGGGAGGCCATTCATGCGTTATGCCAGGATATATTCTTATTTTTTGAAATTGAAAATGCACGCCTCAGCATCACGGACAAAGGCGCATTACCTTTTGTCATGGGAGCACGGATTGAAGCAGCTATTCGCCAACTCATATATACAGATAAAGAATATCTGCCAGAGATGCTCCCGGAAAATCTCTACCTATCTGCTCGGGATCAACATAGGATTTCGCGACTGTACCTACCTGGCAATACGCCCAGCCTGATGATTAATGCGGGTATTCATGCACCTGATGCGATCATCCTCGATCTGGAAGACGCGGTCGCCAGTCATAAAAAAACTGAAGCTCGTTATCTCGTCCGTAATGCATTACGTCACCTCAGTTTTATGGGCGTAGAACGAATGGTGCGGATCAACCAGATGCCTGTAGGATTAAATGATCTTGACTTTATCGTACCTCATAATGTACATACAATCGTAGTCCCAAAATGTGAAAGTGCTGAGCAGATACATGCCGTCAATGCACGAATAACAGAACTCCAAAGAGAGATAACTACACCGAATCCCATTTGGCTTATACCCATCATTGAAAGCCCCCTGGGCATAATAAATTCCTTTGAAATTGCTACATCAGCGGACAATGTGGTTGCCCTTGCTATTGGGTTAGAGGACTATACAGCTGCCATGGGTATCAACCGAACGAATGAAGGGACTGAATCCTTATTTGCGAGATGTCAGTTGATTAATTCCTGTAAAGCCGCAGGAATTCAGGCTTTGGATTCAGTGTTTTCGGATGTTGGTGATATGGATGCATTAAAGACCTATGTGATCAAATCCAAATCGATAGGATTTGATGGAATAGGCTGTATCCATCCACGGCAATTGAAAACCATCAATACATATTTTGCACCGGATGAGGTAGAAATTGAAAAGGCGAAGGATATAGTGAGAGCTTTTACCGAGGCAACTAAAAGAGGACTCGGTGTAGTATCTCTCGGAACGAAAATGGTAGATGCTCCGGTAGTTAAACGGGCACAACGCACTATCGAACTGGCCATTTCACTTGGCAGACTGGATCATGATTGGATGAATATGGACCACAAGTTGAATCATCAATCATGAAGATGCCAGTTAAAACAATCGTTAATGCGGTAGGCAGATCGGTGCCTGTCGAAGTAAATGGTAAGGTGGTCATACCCTATAAAGGAGTTGGCCAACATCGTCCGGAGGGAAAAAAATACGGGCCGCCTATAACCACTTGCATTGACTTTCCTGCAGACGGCAATAAGCGGGTGTCAACATTAAAGGAAGCTCTCATTAAAGCTGGTTTAAAAAATGGGATGACCATATCTACCCACCATCATTTCAGGAATGGAGACCTGATCGCTCAACAGATTTTTGATATCGCTGCAGCACTTGGTGTTAAAGACCTGGTGTGGTTCCCTTCCGCTTCTTTTGATTGTCATGCCTCACTGATTAAGTACCTGGAGGATGGGACCCTTCATCGTATCGAGGGCAGCATGAATGGACAGCTTGGACGCTTTACATCAGAAGGCAGGATGAGGGGTGTGGGCGTACTTCGCTCCCATGGCGGTCGGTATCAGGCCGTGCAGGAT
>JALYSC010000237.1:0-3023 GCA_030855005.1 Bacteroidota bacterium
GTATGGAGGGTCAATATTTGAAGAAGGTGAAAGGAAAAAGTTTCTATTTTTGCCAATCCGGTCAGGAAGTATCAAATATTATTGAATCCCTCGAGAACCCCGGTGATATAACATCCATAGTACTGCCTGTATCTGCCTACGATCAACCTGGAAATATAGTTGCTGAATTTAAATTTACCTGGTCCCTAAAAATGCCGGAACATTAATTGACCCTTTTATCCTTTTTACCGTTTAGTATCCTATTAAGATTAATAGGGATCATATATAATTATTTTTAAGACTTATAAATCACTGATAATGAAGATTGGAGTGTTTATTGACGCCGAAAATATTCGGCGAAGTGGAGGGTATGGTATTCGGTATGACGTCTTGCGCGATTATATTTCTCAGTTTGGCGACCCGATCCGTTTGAATTCCTACATGTCGGTTGACGAGGCCCGCATGCGCACAGATTATGAATACAAAGACAGAACTAATGGATTCCTGAGCATCGTCAGGAGTTATGGTTTCAAGGTGATCACAAAAGCCATCCGTTGGTTTGAAGATGAAGATGGACAGCGTATTGGAAAGGCAAACGCTGATCTTGATATGGCTGTAGATATTCTTCTACAAAGCCAGCACATGGATACTATCTATCTCCTTACAGGGGATGGTGACTTTAAAAAAGTAATACAGGCCACGCAAAACATGGGTATCCGTGTAGAAGTAATTGCCTTCCGCTATATCAGCCGTGATCTTGTGCATGAAAGTGATCAGTTTACCTCAGGATACCTGATTCCAAATTTGCTTCCTACGCCTGATCAGCGTCCGGAAGACTGGGGCGCTATTGGTGCGCGTGCAAGAGGATATTGTTACTCTGTGCAGGATGGCTATGGTTTTATGAAATATATGGATATCGATATGCGCACATGGCGTGATATCTTTTTCCATTTCTCTCAGTTACCGGAAAGGCATTATGTCAATCTGGATGATGTTTTCGAATTCACCATTGAAGAATCCGGTAGATCAGAGGGAGGTATCCTTGCAACGAATATGGCTTTGTTACATACACGTCATTTCTACCAGGATAAGGGTGAAAAAATTCATATTCCACCTGTCACCTAGGATCATTATTTATTATTGACGAGCGCGATAAATTCTGCTTCAGTCATCACCTGCACTGTTCCGAGTTTATTGGCTTTGTCAAGTTTCGATCCTGCATTTTCTCCGGCAACAAGAATATCAAGATTACTGCTGACGGCGCTAATATTTTTAGCGCCTGCAGCTTCTGCTGTTTCCTGAGCCTCCTTCCTTCCCATTTGCGTAAGAGTTCCAGTAAACAAAATTGTTTTTCCGGAAAATACTCCATCGGTACGTAGCACTTTTGGCCTGTCTGAATCAATCTGTTTTAGATTGACACCGGCTGCTTCCATCTCTTTCAGTATTTCAACATGACGCGGATCTGAAAACCATTCGACGACATTTTGAGCCACTACAGGCCCTATATCTTTGATGGAAGTAAAGTCCTGCAGTTGCCATTTTCCCAGATCAAGTACATGCGGTACACGCTCTGCAATCAGTTTTGAAGCGCGCTGTCCAAGATGATGAATGCTAAGACTATGCAACACACGTTGAATGGAATTCGATTTTGTTTTATCAATTGATGCTTTCAATTTATCAGCAGATTTTTTTCCAAAACCATCCAGAGCAGCGATTTTATCATAATCTAATTTATAGATGTCTGCAAAATTTTGAACCCATCCTAATTCATAAAAACGAAGAATATATTTCTCACCAAAGCCATCAATATCCATCGCGTCTTTTGAAACATGAAATATTAAACGGCCTAAAATCTGGGCATGGCATTCTTCATTTGGACACCGCCATGCCGATTCATCTTCTTCACGGATTAAAGGAGTGTTACATGATGGGCAAGTGGAAGGGTAGACGACTTCTTTTTCTTTCCCACTGCGTAACTCAGGCAATGATTTGACGACATAGGGAATCACATCACCCGCACGTTCAATCAATACCTGATCACCAATGCGAATGTCTTTTGATTTGATAAAGTCTTCGTTGTGTAATGAGATCGATGATATGGTAACGCCGGCAAGTGATATAGGCTCTACTTTGGCGACGGGAGTTACAGATCCGATTTTTCCTATTTGATATTCAATGTCCAATAGTTTAGTCGTCGCCTGTTTTGCCTGAAATTTATAAGCGATAGCCCATCGCGGATGATGGCTTGTATATCCACACATGTCCTGGAGATCAAAATTGTCCACTTTGATAACCATGCCATCAATCTCATACGGAAATGCATCACGGATCTCTGCCCAATGATTGATTTGTTCGATGACTTCATCGATACCTTTGCATAGCCGCTTATCACCCTTTGATACTTTGAAGCCGAGGCTGCCTAGAATTTCAATCGCATCATGATGTGATTTGATGGAAGGCAATACATCCTTTCCATTTTTATCAACAGCATATCCAAGTTGAAAAATAAAAGTGTCTAATTGACGTCTTGCTGTCTCTGATGGATCTTTAGTTCGAAGTCCACCTGCTGCGCTATTTCTTGAATTGGCTAATAATGCCAATCCTTCATCAGCTCTATATTTATTGACCTGTTTAAAACGCTCTTTTGAAATAACAGCTTCTCCGCGAAGTTCGGCTTTAAATATTCCTTTTGAAGAAAACGCGGCTTTTAATGGAAGAGATTTAATCGTTTTGGATTGAACAGTTATTTCTTCTCCTGCCACTCCATTTCCACGAGTGGCAGCACGGATGAGCAGATCATTTTCATAGATTAGGGCGATACTGCCACCATCATATTTAGGCTCGACGGTGTAGTTTATTTTATCCCGTTCTGTCAGTTTTTTTACCTGCGTATCGAATTTGATCAGGTCATCAGCATCGTATGAATTGTCGAGTGACAGCATTGGGATCTGGTGCTCAACTGATGCAAAATCATCAGTTAAATCACTGGATACTCTTTTTGTAGGGGAAAGGGTAGAAGAGGAATCTGGATACTTTCTTTCAAG
>JALYSC010000237.1:3033-5525 GCA_030855005.1 Bacteroidota bacterium
CCAATGGATCATTCATCACATAATACCTGTATTCGTGGAAGCGCACCAATTCTTCGAGTGGAAGGATGTCACTTGTTGCTAATGCTTCTGCATCTGTAGCGGCGAGGTATTTTTTTGTTTCTGTAAAAAATAATTTCTGCTGATCAGCTGTATAGCGCATATGTCGAGGTGGCTTAGATGGCGTGAAGTTAATGACAACCGATTACCTTTAAAATATGAAAACTATTGATGCGACCACTCCCCGTATTTTGCAAAGTAGATCCATCGTTCGTTTCCAGGATTGTGACCCTTATGCGCACCTTAATAACGGCCGCTATCTCGACTATTTTATGAATGCCCGTGAAGATCAGGTATGGAAGGAGTACGATTTCAACATCTATGAATACAGTGCCAAAACTGGTCTCGGATGGGTAGTGACGCAAAATCAAATCGCCTACCTGCGCCCCGCTACATTGATGGAGGAAGTAACGATCGAAAGTCAGCTTATTGAGGTGCGACCCAAATTTATCCAGATCGAAATGCGTATGTATGATACATTACGCCAACTCAAATCATTGCTGTGGGTCCATCTTGTCCATGTCGATATCCGCAAAGCAAAAGCCACCGATCACGATGCAGCATTGCAATCACTCTTTGATGCATTGTACATACCAATTGAGGAGAAGGATTTTAATGCCCGCCTGAAGCAATTAAATACTGTTGGTTGAGGGAATCCGTGTTCGACAGTATTTGATTAGAGACAGTGTTGAGAAAGTTGAGCAGGATAGTATTCGACTATCCACGGTTTAGAAAGTTTAGTTTTTTAATTTTCTTTAGCGTAGGTTCTACCTACGCTATTGCGTTCCGGTTTAGCGTAGGTTCTACCTACGCTATTGCGTTCTCAAATTTTTAATTTGGCTCCAGCAGTATCAATCGTTTAGACTTTACGGACTATCATGATCTTATCGATCTTCGGTCCGTCCATGTCGATCACTTCAAATTCAAAATGCTCCCAACGGATCTTTTCCGCTTGTTTAGGAAGACGGCCAAGTTCATGGATGATAAGACCACCAACAGTATTGACTTCATAGTCTTTGATAAATTCTCCCATCCCAAATTGAGTAAGGAAATCTGGAAGGGGATATTGGCCGTCGATCAGCCAGGAATTTTCATCACGCTGATCAAAGGAAAATTCTTCGCCATAGAATTCTGATATATCACCGACAAGAGCTTCAAGGATATCACTCATGGTGAGGATACCCTGTGTAGATCCGTACTCATCGATGACGAGAGCGTAATGGATATTTGTTTCTTTAAATTGTTCGAGCGCCTGATAAGCTGAAGCTCCTTCAGCGATATAGGATGGTTCGGCGAGAATCGTGGCAAGATTAAATTCTGCCTGATCGATCGCAGTAAACAATTTTTTTAAGCTGACAATGCCAACGATATCCTGTTTGTCACTATCGTACACGGGATAAAAATTATGCATGTCTTCAAGCACAAGCTTAAGTACTTCCTCTTTATTATCTGTCAGATCGAGAGCAGTCATTTGTTTACGGGAAGTCATTAGCGAGCTCACACTTCTATCTCCAACACTGAATACACGGTTTACAATATCCTGTTCGATTTCCTGGACTGAACCGTGTTCCATTCCTTCCTTAACAATGGCTTTGATTTCTTCCTCTGTTACTTTGCTGTCGCTGGAAGGTTTTATCCTGAAGACTTTCATAAAGAGCTCGGTAGTCATGGTGAGCAGATAGATGAAAGGCAGCATGATTATGGAAATGATCTTCATAGGCACAGCCATACCTTTTGCGATTGCTTCAGGATAGGTCAGGCCGATCCGTTTTGGAACTAACTCACCCAGGACGAGAGAAAAGAAAGTAATGATGATCAGGACAAAGACGACGGATAAGGTATCTGCATATGGCTCAAAGAGAGGGATATCCAGCAGGCGATGTTCCATATCCTGGGTGATCTTTTCACCGCTATAAATACCAGTCAACAATCCGACCAACGTAATACCGATCTGAACAGTCGACAGTAGTTTGCTAGGATTGGAAGCCAGTTCAAGAGCGATTTTGGCACCCCGGTTACCCTTTTGGGCTGAAAAATTTAACCTGTTTTTTCGGGCTGATACCAGAGCGATCTCGGACATCGAAAACACCCCGTTGATCAGGATCAGGATTAAAATGACGAGTATTTCCATTTCTTATGTAGTTGCAAGGTAATAATCCTTTCACTCCTCCATTTCCCTTACTTTTAACCCAATGCACCTTTTGAGACATCCTTTGTTCCGGTGGTCAATGACAATCCTGCTTCTGGTGCTGATTATCTACCAGTTATGGGTCAAAAGCGCCCATTTTACGGCCTTTTCCTCCGGGATCTTCTCACGTACTGAAGGATATTTGGTGCTTGTGATTTGTCTCATGCCGGTCAACTGGTGGCTGGAGACCCTTAAGTGGAGACAATTCCTGCCGAGGCATTCCACTATTTCCTTTGCTTCTTTATTC
>JALYSC010000238.1:0-4120 GCA_030855005.1 Bacteroidota bacterium
ACTCTATAGCGTGGTACATAGAGAATAATATTGAAACGATTTATACCAGAAAAGGAGAATATGACAAAGCGGAATATTTTTCAAACCTGACTGAGATTAGTTTAAAGTATTATAATTTATTAGAATTCTTATCTCGACACATTACTAATAAGGGTACCTTTTTATATTCTCAAATCAAAATTGATGAAGCGCTACGTACTTTTCAACAGGGTTTTCATTTGGCTGATTCTATAAATTACAGTAATGGTATTTTCGCAAACGCCGTTAACCTGGCCGAAATCTATAATGATATTCCAGTAATGGATTCTGTCAGAAAGTATCTAGCGATATCAGAAAGCAAGCTGACAGAACTTAAAACTAATACCAGATATCTTGAGAAAAAATCTGATTTTGAGTTTGAAACAGCAAACTATTATGCGGGTATCGGAGATTATAAAAGCAGTATAATTTTCTATTGGAAAGCAATTCGATCGCTTGAAGAATATTACACAAATACAAATCGAAGAGAATTTGCTCATTACTATGCATCACTTGCTTCCGTGTATTCTAAACTTGATTCATTACCTGTTGCGATCAGGATGATTGATAAAGGCCTTACTTCACTAATTCCTGACTATGCAGATCAATCATTTCCTCAAGAATATCAATTATATCCTGAGAATAAATTTATAGAACTTCTTGAAATTAAATCAGCCATATATAGAAAACTCTGGAACCAGACCGGAAATCTGGAACTATTGCACCTGGCTATGGGGTGCTTAGACAAGGCACTTACTGTTAATGATATGATTCGTGAATATGTCATTGCGGATCCTTCAAAGCTACTTGCGATTCGAAATAATAAAAACCTTGTCTCACAGGGTATTCAACTTATGTATGAATTATATCAACGTGATCCGAGTACAGAATTGTGGGATAAAGCAAGGTCATATTTTAATAAGTCAAAATCATTATTATATAGTGAAAAAGTTCGTAAGCATAGTTTATCAAGTTTAATTTCTGAAGTAGATCGGAACCGATGTGCTCAGCTGTATAAGCAAATTAATGAATTTATTGACAAAAAATACATAGATGGTGCGAATGTTAACGATATTAATGGATTAATACTCACATGTCAGGAAGAATTAAACGCGATTTATTCTAAATATAAAAACGTGTTATTACATTCGAATCATCCTAATAATTATATTGAATATTTTGTTTCTGACTCATCCGTATTTTCATTATCAGAGTTGGAGGGTATTAAAAAATTTGAATTAAATGGTTCAGCTTCTGAATTAAATTTACTAACTGAAAGACTACGAACTTATATTCTATCGAAGGGATATAGCCAGGATAATTCTATACTTTCTGATGGCTTTAGATTTTTGATTTCTCCAGTTTCGGATACAATTCCATCTAAAATCGTGATTATTCCTGATGAGACTATAGGATACATTCCTTTTGAAATGTTATTAAGTCCCGATGGGCACTATTTAATTGAAAACACAACGATCTCTTATGCTTTTGAATACCAGACTTTTGATAACCCCTCAAATAGTACAGAAAATAACTTTGAGGTGTATTGTTTGGCACCAAAATATGATGAGAAGAGCAGTCCTTCTGAAGATATTAACAGAGGTTCTATTAAGGATTTACCTTATGCCAAAATTGAAGTTGATTCTATTCAGGCCTTATTTGGAGATGCTTCAATCACCTCGTATTCAAATCAAAAATCTGATTGGAAATTAAATATTAACTCAGCGAGCATTTTTCATTATGCCGGGCATGCCATTATATCTGAGACTGACGCATATCTGGCACTGTTAGATACCACCGATTTGACGATGCAATTGACTACTGCAGATATCGGCAGATTGCAATACCCTCTTGAGCTGGTAGTATTAAGTGCATGTGAAACAGGATTAGGTAAACTGGAAAATGGTGAAGGAATACGAAGTTTAGGTAGAAGTTTTATGGAATCAGGTGTACAATCAACTATTATATCACTTTGGAATGTCAATGATAAATCGACGGCATTGATAATGTTAAGTTTCTATGATTACTTATTAAAGGGATTAACTAAAGATGAAGCTTTACGAAAAGCTAAACTGGATTATATAGAACAAGCTTCCTCTAGAGGCGCACATCCTTATTTCTGGGCTGCGTTTATTCCCGCCGGAGATATGAAATCATTTCCATAAATTAAAAATGAAGTTATCCTCTCACTAATAAAAATTTATAAAATGAAAACCAAATTATTATTTTATTTACTGCCAATGTTATTAATATTGAACAATGCTGCATCTCAAGACCAGCAATGGCTAATATTAAACGGCCTAGGGAAAACAGGGTATTCCGGTACTCTAAATACCTATGGTGGAACGATTGGGCTGCAGTTCAATTTAATCGGTGTGTCAACTCCTAATATTGGAGCGGTCCCCAATGCTAAAAATGACGTGTTTATTATTTATTCTGATGGTACTCATTTCAATTCACGAATTACATTGAGTACTGGAATCTTTTACAATGGTATTATTCCTGCAAGTACAGTTACATCCCATATTTTTAATAAATCTACTTCCGGTACAGCAAGTTTTATGTATTTGACAAATCGATATGAGGGTGATGATATACCCACCGGAGTGAAGTTGGTAGCATCAGGGATTTCGAATCCTGTTCCACCTGCATATATTTTACCCATCACCTCTCCACCTAAAATATCAGCAAATCATGTTGTTGTTTTCGATAGGGAACTGACCATAGTAGTTGATTATCAAACCATATTGAATGAAAATAGACTTGAAAAACAGGATAGCCAAAGCCTTATACTAAAATTCGATGGAGTACAAAGGATATGGGATGGTCAGTATTTCACAGGTCTTAACATTCTCGATCTTAAGCCTGTATTTGGAAACACCACAACAGATTTATCTAAAGCAATTTATCCAAATCAGTTGGGAGTTACGCAGATTGAACAGATAACATTAATCCCGGCAAACATAAATTTGAGGTATGTCAATTTAAAACCAAATGCTAATGCCTTGAATTATGGTCCTGATAGTAAGGGAAACCCAACCTACAATGCCGTTTTTACCGTGGTACGTAATGGTATAACGTTGACTCCACCTCTCTTAGAGCCACTATCATTCAGTTATGACCCTAATTACCTTGCAGTTAAGGCTATCGCCAAGACGAGTGATGGAGGGCATATGATAACCTATCATCTTGAGTTTGAAAATACAAGTGATATACCAGAATCCAAACTTGCAGCTCAGGTTGATTTCCCGGCAATTTTTGAGCTTAATTCTATTAAGGATTTGCGTTGGTCAGTAGGAGGATTGCCGTGTCAAGGGGATATGAGTCCTTCTACGGCATCTTCAAACCGAATTGATTTTGCCTTCAAGAATCATCCTCAACTTATTAAATGCAACAAGTTATTTCCAAACCAGGGTAAAGGTTTTGTTGAGTTCAAAGTAAAGGTTAATTCAACAGTACAGGTCCAGGATTTGTCAGTTAGTCTCGAATTGGATAATCCAACTGTTTTCTTTGGTCTACAAGATTTTCTGATTGAAGAGTTTCGTGATCTGAGAGATTGTAACGTTAGAGGAGAGAATGCGGCGTTTGGTGATTCTACAAGAGGCAATGTAAAAGTATTAAGGCAAGATAAATCCAATGCTCCACCGCTTTCAGGAGATGTATTAATCTGCTATCGACCAATCTCTGCCCATGGACAATGTCAATGGTGGGGAATCGCTTGCTGGATATGGATGGTTATCGCAATCGGAATATTAATTTGTTTTTTAATTTGGATAATTGCCAGGAGAAGAAAGCCTGCGGCTCCAAACATATAATCAATGCACAAACAATACAGAATTTAAATTCCCTTTACCATCATCTTCGACGACCGGGTTGGCAGGATCTGTATGCCAACCCCCGTCGATGATGAATTTATAATGATGTTTTCCAGTATATATAGGTATGGTAAGAGTCCAGATGCCATTAATGTTAGTCATCTTATATTTTAGTTCCTCCCAATTGATAAAGGAGCCTGTGAGATAGACTGTTTTTGCATTCGGGTATCCTTCCAGGATGAAGGTGATAGGTTTCAAAACATTCAGCACAGTGTTAATAGCGACGT
>JALYSC010000238.1:4130-5506 GCA_030855005.1 Bacteroidota bacterium
ATCAACTTTGTCCCCTTTGCTTTTTAACTGTATGCCAAGGATGCATGTATTTTTTTTAATCTCAATATGATTTAGATCGACGAGATGCGCCATCACATTGAACCCCGGCAGAAACTGACCCATATACAACATACAAGTATCACAGTAACCCGCATCGAGGGAGTAAACTACTGATTATCCGGAAAAATATCTGAAACAAATAAATTAGGAATTGCTAATAATTCTTTCGCTGTGGAATTAATATCTGAACCCCGTCGCCAATGTGTACATCAAAGCGAAACAGTTCAGGGACCATGCCGAAAATCCCGGATCGAGTAGGCCTATTTGCATAAAACCCGTATCATGAAAAACTTAATTTGTAATTCAAAAGCAATTTTTACAATTGTATGCGCAACTATCCTGTTCTCCTGCCAGAAGGAAGAACTTGTGCTCCCTGAACTTACCGGAAAAGAAAATCACTTTCAGTATGATGTATCCAATGATAATCCCCGGCCAGGTCCGGTCTCACCTCTCCTCTATGATAAGACAATAAGTCAATGGACACAGGATTGGTGGAAGCATGTGATGAGCATCGATTGTTATGAAAATCCATTGGTGCATTCTATACTCAAAACTGTCATCACACAGGAAGGACCTGTTGTGTTCCTGATGGGTACAGATAATGGATCCGCCTTACGATTTGCTAATATCAGGCGCGATCAGTCAGTCCTTATACCAATCTTCAATACCCTCAAAAAATATCCATGTGATGAGCAAGTAACAGTCATTGGATCAGAGCAATCCCTAGAGCAATTTCTGAAAAGAGAAGCTAAACAATATATCAACCAGGTGACCAACATCAAAGTATCCCTGGATGATGCTCCGATCACGATCTCCAATGAAAATCGTGTGGCCACCGAACTGTTTCACATAAGTGGTAATGCCACACTGGTCAATTGTTTAGATGCATGTGCCTCTGAAAAAAACAAACCCGCAGTATCTGATGGGTATTGGTTAGTGATTCCAAGACTTGAGCCTGGTCGACATGTAATCCGCGTTCATGCTGAAATTCTGCAGAACGGAACGGTCGTAGATGTGCTGTACAACATCGCTGTGAATTAACAAATTTATCCCCAGTAGTGTAATTATTGACCGGGTGCCATAAAGATGACACCCGGTTATTTTTTTACGAAGGAGTTTGCGCTCAAACAATACCGACATCAATACTTATCTCACCTCCTTCCATCCATTCGACTTTGGCAACACCGACCACTTCATGAAGCAGAACAATGGTATCTGCAAGTGTTTCAGTACGGATGTAATCTCCATAATCAGCAATTGCATTTTCAATTCCGGTCAGCGCTTCTATCTTGATATTAATCCGGTCAGTAACATTC
>JALYSC010000003.1 GCA_030855005.1 Bacteroidota bacterium
ATTTATTACAGCCTATGCAGCTGGAATTGTCTAGGCTGTTTTATGACTTTCTTCGCATGTGTAAAGTTTGTTAGGTCATCAAAAAAGAAAAGTAAAAAGATGAGAAAGTATGCGAGCAAGATCGTAAGGCTTATTTTTATTGCAATTGCTATGAGCCAGGCTATACGATACTAATGGTAATCAATTTAAAAGTTAAATTTTCCGTCACATCACTAGCGTTGCGTTATAAGTCAAACAAACTCAACTGGTTATGATTATGATCTTTGAAATATTGTAATTGAGTAGGCTGAAACAGTTGATTTATCGGCATTTTCTCAAAAATAGAGATGCTCAATATTTGTAGAATTTCGTAGAGGCTTTGCTGAAGCCTAAATTTTTTCTTTGCAATGGCAACTAACACATAAACAGTTACCGCTATCCACACCTGTGTTCGTACTGCATTTTCTGATTGTCCCCAAAAGGATTTTATTTTTAAATGTTGCTTGATCCACTTAAAGAACAATTCTATTTTCCAACGATGTTTATATAACTGAGCAATCTCTTCTGCTGTAAGATTCATGTTATTCGTCAAAAAGAATAGATTTTTACCACTTAATTCATCTCTGAATTTTATTAGTCGTAGTTTTTCAGGATAGTCAATAGCCGCGTAAAATCCGTTTAGCATAATAATTTGGTCATAGAGCACTCCTTTATTTTTATCAACCTCACGAGAATAAAGCCGCCGGTAGTTCATATTTTCCTTGCATCGCGTAACAAAGAATGCACCACATAAGTGAATTTTGAAAAGCCGCTTAAAGTCTACATACCCTCTATCCATTACATAAATGCTGTTAGATTCGAAATTGATAGTGTCTAATACATGTACGTCATGAAGGGATGCATTCGAAAACAAAATAAATTCCGGAATTGAGGTTTTTAAATCAATTTGCCTATGCAATTTAATTCCTGCTTTCGTGCTACGGAACTTCGCCCAATGAAAAGTAGACAAACACAAATCAATCGTTGTAGCATCTAATCCGAAAACATTGTTTTTTAGCTGCACCTCCAAATTGGTATCATCCATATATATCCGCTTTGCTTCTTTTATTAGCAGCATAGCCAAATCTTCATAAATACAATAGGAACGATTTTCATTTGCTCGGGAAAGTGTGCTTATAGAAACAACTTCACCAATCCCGAGATGGTACATCTTACCAGCATTTGCTTTTAAACACATGATAGTGTCGCTCAAACTTTCTCTATGCGTAAACTGACCAAATGCCATGCATAAAAATTGCTTCCAACAAGTAAATTCTTTAACCTTATAGTTGCCAGAATGCCTATTAACAATGGAATCAAAGAACGTTGAGGATACTAAGGACATGATTTGAGAGAATATGTATTTCCCTGAATTCATAAGTATATGATTTTCAGGAAATTACATTATTTTTGAATCGCAAAAATTCAAATCGTCTTAGGTCTTGAATCCTCTACAACTCAATATTGACAGTACTTTCAAAGAGCTTAAGTTCTTAACATCGCAACGCTAGTGAAGTTTGAATACAATACATTTCATATTACCCATTCTGTACTCATTAATATCAATGAGACTTGTGGCACAAGGTGTCGAAACTCGAAACATATCAGGTAGGGTTGTAGATGAAAATAGAGAATCAATACTCTTCGCCAATGTACTAGCTCATCCGTATACCATTGGAACGCTTACCAATATAATGGGCAATTTTTCACTCAGGATTCCAACTAATGGTGATACGCTGATAATTTATTATACAGGATTTAGTACTAAGATCTTTACTCCTTTAGCGGATATGGACTCCATTCTTGTTGTATTGGTTGGTGGTGAACCAATGAGTCCTGCTATAGTATCAAATTATAATTCATCTGTTGGCAATGAAGATGATACATTCTTCCGACCTTTAAAAACTGCTGATCAATTAAACTTTCTTCCTGAGAGAGAGATCAAATCGATCGAACCATCAACTCCAATACCAATTGCAAAAAAAGTATCACCAATTTCACATCGGTGCACGGCGCCTGGATATAATGTTGGTTTTCCAATAGTAACAAAGAAAACAGGAAGTCCGAAATCGAAAATACTAAATCAAAAACTGACATAATTTCAGTGGTGAGTTGTCATTCGTAAATAAAAGGTTCGCGCAAAGACGCAGAGTTCGCAAAGAAATATTCTAAATATCCACCAACACCATAAACATCTATGAAGATATTAGTTTTCATATTAGAATTACTAGCATTATTGTTTACTGAGCAACTTGAGGCACAAGCTGCTAATACCTGCAATATCTCAGGTAGAGTAATAGATGAAAACGGCGAACCCACGCTATTTGCAAGTGTGTCAACACAACCTTTCACTACTGACACAATCACAGATACAAATGGAGTATTTTCATTTTTTATTCCCGTTAATTGTGATACGTTAAGGGTTAAATACACTGGCTATCCAGACAAAATATTTACTCCCCTAAAAGAACTTGATTCAATTGTAATCATTATTCCTTATAATCATCCAGGGCCAACAGTGATCAAAGCTTATAAACCTGTAATTATAAATCTAAATAAAGAAGTAAACTCCAAATCTGAGAGACTAATTCGAAGGGCGTATAAAAAAAGAATAATAAACTGATAGACAGAGCTCATACAATTAGTGAGTCTTGAGTAGCGAAGACGATATCCGGCAGGCTTTTTTCGAATTTGCTTTTAACGAATAAATTACGCGGTTATCAATTTCTCAAGCCTGCTTACATTCTGAAGGTTTTTACCATAATCTATAAGCGTTGCACCCAGAATCGGTTTACTGCTTATGACATATTGATTCTGCCCGCTTCCAGATTTCTTCATCTGAATCAATATTTTTTCTCCCCATGACCAAAAGGAAGTGCGAGTATTGAAGCTTATCTCATCATTCACATTCCTGATTTTCAATTTATTCCAATGGGGATCCATCGTTAACTTTTGGGCCAGGGATGAAGGCGGGAGTTCGGAATTAACAACTTTTTTCTGTTGAACTCTAATTGTATTTTGACTTATTGAAAATCCCTTCTGTTGGATGGCTATTATATGACTGGAGATAAGTGCAAGAGACATAAATAATCCAAAAAAACCGGTTTTGATTAACAACCCTGCAATTGACCTATCCACCACTGGATCACTTAAAAATGTCACCAATCCAAAACCAATTCCAAACAATAAAAATGCTTTCAGATATAACAGAATGATACTTTTCATAAACAATTGATTAAAAATTAATTTTTACACTTATCAAAATCATCTACAAGTTCCAACATCGATTTTTCTTAAAGTTTTCGTTTTTATGAATGCCAATCTAAGGAAAAACTTCAACAGATACAATAACAATTTCATCCCCTCGCATCCCCCCGTGTGGAAGAAACCACTCCCGCAAACTCGCTCAGCGAGCTATAACGCAGATCAACATCAACATGATCACCAACTCCCACACTTTGTGAGGATGGAATAAGTACTGTAAATGCTCCTATATTCCTTCCAAGTTCCATATCACTCATCTTATCTCCTACCATGATGGATTTTGACAAATCAATTTCAGGATACATGTGTGCTGCGTCGAGAGTCATCCCGGGATTGGGTTTGCGCTCGAAGTGCTTGTCATCCACAATAGGACAGTAATATAATGCATCGATGTAGCCTCCTGCTTTTTCCAGTTCATCAATCATGTATTGATGAATATCACCGAGAGCCTGGTCATCCATCAATCCTTTTCCGATGCCACGTTGATTGGTGACAATTATGATTTTACCAAAGACGTCACTTAAATCGTGAATAGCTTTCTGAACACCGGGAAGAAATTGAAATTGGTCCCGATGCATCACATAACTATCATCAATATTGTGATTAATTACACCATCCCGGTCGAGAAATAAAGTCCAGGTTTCGTCGATTGCATTCAAGTCAGGCTTTTGATATTTTAGTTCGACCTGCGCTTTTTGAAAATCTGCCGGGATACCAATATCTATAAAATAAGTTTCCTGAATGACTCCTGTAATGACAACAGATGAAACAAGCGATTCAAGGTAATTTTTTTCAAAGGAAAATATGGAAGGAAATTCGTGATGCAAAAATTCTACTTTATTCAACACATACACTCCTCCATTAATATTTCCTGATTCTCTAAATGATTTTTCTTGAAATGATAATGCGCGATAATGTGAATCAATCTCTACTACACCATATCGATCAAAAGAAGTCATCGGCTTTAATGCAATTGTACAGGCGGCCTGTGATTGCATATGTTTGTCAGATAATTCATCTACATCAATTTTAAAAAGTGTATCACCATTGACGACCAGAATATTTCTTGTCGATGTATGTGACATTGCAAGCAGGATAGCCCCCCCCGTGCCGAGAGGTTGGGTCTCAATACTGACAGAATAATTGAGATATGGATATTGGGACTGTAGATATTCTTCGATAACTTCATGCCTATACCCAAGGGAAAAAATAAAATGTTCAATCCCCTCCGACAACAAATGTCGTATGACATAGGTAAGAAATGGATGACCAGCTACCGGAGCCATACATTTAGGCAGGTCGGGAACTTCATCTTTCAATCTTGTGCCCAGTCCACCGGCTAATATGATTGCTTCTTTAATCAAAGTATTGTGTTTCGACCAATTCACAAATAATGTGACCGACCATGATATGACTTTCCTGGATACGCGGTGTATCGATAGAAGGCATGTTTAATAGAAAATCAGATTCACCTTTCATGTTTCCACCAGTCTCCCCTGTAAATGCAACGGTCACCATGCCTTTGCGTTTGGCTTTTTTAAATGCCTCAATAATATTCACAGAATTGCCGGAAGTAGAAAGTCCAATCAATACATCACCAGGCTGACCAATGCCTTCTATGAGCCGGGAATACACGTGCTCAAATCCATAATCATTCGCTACGGCAGTGAGATAAGAAGTATTACAATGCAATGCTTCTGCAGGTAATGCAAGACGATCTTTATAGAAGCGACCAGAAAATTCTGCAGCCAGATGTTGTGCATCAGCGGCGCTCCCACCATTTCCACAAAAATATACTCTGTTGCCCGCTCTAAATGCGATTACCAATTCAGTTACCACACCTTCAATAGCAAGTAATAAGTCTGTGGAAGTCAGAACCTGTGTTTTAACTGCAACAGATTGTTGTATGATTTCTTTTATTCTCTCTAGCATAAATGTTGTTCTGATTAGTTGGCCAATTACTTCAGATTGACCAACGGGTCAACCCATGTTCGACAAAGTGATAACGACGATAACTGCCGCCAAAGCGTTCCAGTTGACGAATCACTTCATATTTCGTATTTCCAGGGCAGTAAAAGACCATAAATCCTCCGCCACCTGCGCCCGATATTTTTCCTCCGGTTGCGCCAGCTTTTTTTGCCGTATCGTATATTTCTTCAATGAGAGGATTGCTAATGCCTTCTGCCATTTTTATTTTTTGCTGAAAGCCATAATCCAATATTTCACCAATTGCATTTAATTTTCCGGTCAACAAAGCTTCCTTCATCATTAAGGACTGTTGCTTTAACTGGTGCATAGCTTCAATCGCCGATTCATTTTTATTCACAACATTTCCAGCCTGACGTTCAATAATTTTTGCTGAATTACGGCTTGTTGAAGTATAATAAAGGATGAGATTATGATCCAGCTCAAAAAGATGTTCCTGCTTGATGCGTAATGGATTCACTATCACTCTATCGTCAGCAAAAAATTCCATGAAATTCACACCCCCAAATGTTGCTGCATATTGATCCTGTTTGCCTCCGGCAAAATTCAAATCCTTGCGCTCGATTTCGTAGGCATAATGTGCAATATCATACTCACCCATTGGCAATCGCAACATCTCTGCAAAAGCACCTACTATAGCTACGACAAGTGTGGAAGACGTACCCAATCCTGAGCCTGCTGGTGCATCGACGAACGTAGAGAGTTTAAAGCCCTTTTCCTTTAAACCATGATCTCTGAGAATACGATTGAAGACCCCTTTCAATAAATCAAGTGAATCATTGATCTGCATTTCTTCCATCAGTGGATGCACCTCCTGCTTATCCTGATCTATTGCATGCAGGATGATCTCTGGTTTATCCAGGACTTCGATCGAGGCGTAAGCATACAATGAAATGGTTGCGTTCAAAATGGCTCCACCATAGAGATCACTATATGGACTGACATCCGTGCCGCCGCCTGCCAGGCCTAATCGTAAAGGTGCTTTGCTTCTGTAGATCATATTTCCTCTGCCTTCGTACCCCGTAAGCAAAGAATATTCCAAATATTAGGGAATATTGACTGCCAATGACCTGATGGAGGTTACCAGGTTGGACCACGAATACTTTTGTTTCTCTGTGCGAAGATGGGGAATAAAATAATCTTCACCCATCTCGTAAAAACGCAGGATTGCATCCGCTATAGAAGCGGGATCAGGTTCTGCGACAAGACCTACCTTTTCATGCGGAACAAGGGAAGGAAGACTGCCCACATTTGTCACGATCATGGGCTTGTCAAAATGATAGGCTAATGGCGTCACGCCACTTTGTGTAGCACTCCGATAAGGCTGGACGACCAGATCTGCAGCGCTTAAATAATACCGCACTTCTGAATCGGGAATGAATTCCGTCCGCAAGATTAATTGTCCACCGATATTAAGGCGTTTGATCTGCTCCTTGTATACATTTTCATCTTCATAAAATTCGCCGGCCACCAAAAGTTTGATGTCTGCTTTACGGATTCTTTCATCAGCCATCACTTCAAGGAGAATATCAAGTCCTTTATACTTGCGGATAAATCCAAAAAACAAAATGATCTTTTGTGACGAATTTAATTTAAGAAAATTACGCGCTTCAATTTTGGGCAATTCTTCTCCAAAATTATCGTACAAAGGATGATGCACCTGTGCTGCAGGCTTTTTCGATTCTATTTTTCGAAGATCCCCCATGACTTTTTCGCTCATGGTAATAAATCCATCAATACTTTTGATAAAATAGTTAGTGAAGGCTGCATCACCGGGACGTTTCTCATGTGGGCTAATGTTGTCTGCGATGCAGATAATTTTTGTGTGCTTATTATTTCTTACGCGTCGTAAAATCGTACCTAACGCCGGCCCCATGAATGGCAACCAATATCTCACGACGATAAGATCTGGTTTCATCTTACGCAATTCATTACCAACTGAAATCCAGTTAAGCGGGTTGACAGAATTGATCGTCGATTTTATTTTTATACCTAATGGTGCAGGTTCATCTGTAAACTGTGATGATCCGGGAAAAAAAACTGAAGGATACTGAAGCGCATAAGAATAGATCATGCAGTCATCTCCCTGATCTGTAAATTCTTTGCACAGCCTGTGATCGAAGGTTGCAAGTCCTCCTCTGAGAGGGTGCGCGGGGCCGATGATGATTACTTTTGTCAAGGAAAGATTCTTAGTGATTTATATTGGATGACGAACATAAAGCATATCTCTCTAATACGACGGGTTTTTATATATAAGCTATATACGTATGGAAATCACAAGTTGTTATATAAGGAAAATAAGCTTGAAGGTCGCTAGTTTCAAAAGCAATGTACTTTTAGCTGTCACCAGTTTTAATATATAAGCTATATACGTCTGGAAATCACGAATAGCTATATATAAGCTATATACGTTTGAAGGTCAGGAATTAAATTCAATAGGCGATTTACGTTTGGAAAACAGGAGTTGCTATCTTCGAAGCCCCCATCCTTAATATCTTTACCGGCATATCCGACTATTATGAAGTATCTTTTTACGCTGTCTTTCTTTTGCATTACAGTTTTCAGTACCGCTCAATCCATAAGCAAGATTAGTCCAGCTGCCGGTGAAACCAATCCTGCCTGGGCGATCAGGATGTACAGCGAACACCCCAATATATGGCAAGTAGATGATGAATACAGGGCCTGGCGTAAATCCAACCCCACTGCAAAAACGACTTACACTCAATATTATAAAAAATGGCGTCGTGATGTTACACCATACATTGATCAGGAAGGATTTGAAAAGCGTCCTTCAGCAGATGAATTTAGTGCCTTTCAGCAACGGCTTGAGAATTTAAAAAATAGTACACATGATCTCAATGTCAACCGACAAGGAGGCAATTGGTCAGTCCTTGGGCCCGTAGAGACTTTTAACACTAATACCGGACCTTCTCCTTTAGCCAAATCTTCGCAGTCCAATATCTATTGTATTGACCAATCGCTATCCAATCCAGATATAGTGTATTGTGGTACTGAAGGCTCTGAAATTTATAAAAGCATAGATCGTGGACAGACCTGGTCTTGCGTGTCGCGTGAAATCAATATTTCTGCAGTAACTGCATTGGAAGTCCATCCGACAAATCCAGATATTGTATATGCCGGCGAGCATAGCAGAATTCATCGATCAGTAGACGGCGGCATCAATTGGTCTCTTATTATGGAAGAGCCCGAAGCATATCCAAATGAAATACTTGTCAATCCTGCGCATGACACAATTGTATTAGCTGCCACACAAGCGGGGTTGTACAGGAGCAATGATGCTGGTGACACATGGACACGGATTCTGGAATTTCCATGCTATGACATTGAATGGAAATCAGATGATCCACAAGTTGTATTCCTGGTGCGCAATGATCCAGCAGCAGGTATATGTCGTTTTTATAAATCCTCTGATGCTGGTCTGACCTGGACCGTCAAAAATGAAGGATGGTTTTTCTCTGATCTGGAAGGTCGATATGATGGTGGTGCACGACTTGCTGTAACGAAAGCTGATCCCAACCGTGTGTATGCAGTATTAATTGGTGAGGCTAAAACTGATGACTCCGGATTTATTGGTATCTATCGTTCTGATGATGCTGGTGAAACATGGTCGCTCCCCAATCCTCCTGCTGGCGGACCATGGGATGAAACCAATCATCCAAATATGGCAACGATCGGACGCACGGGTGGATATCACCAGGGGTATTACAATCTTGGTTTTGATGTATCTGATAGCAATCCGGATTTTGTAATGGCAGGTTTTCTCAATTTATGGTATTCGATTGATGGTGCTGCGACATTCACCTGCTTCGGTGGATATTGCGGCAATGATTTTAATTACGTACATCCTGATTGCCAGGAAATAGAAATGAATGCGAATGATATCTGGATGACAAGTGATGGAGGTATTGAATATTCTAATGATTTTTTTGCAACTCATTATGCACATAATCGTGGTATTACAGGTTCTGACTATTGGGGATTCGGTACCGGATGGAATGAAGACATTCTTGTAGGCGGACGATATCATAATGGTAATTCCGGATGGCATGAAAACTGGATGCCGGGTGAAGTGCTAAGTCTTGGTGGTGGTGAAGCAGCTTCCGGATACGTCAATCCTGCTGAAGGACGCATCACATATTTTTCTGACATCGGTGGTGTTGTCTTACCAGCATCTCAAAATGGATATGCCGAATACTTTTCTATAGGAAAATATCCGAATGAAAGTTATTATGACGCTGAAAGTGGTGAAATGGAATGGGATCCAATTTCATGGAATACCTATTGTGTCACCAATGAAAATAAAATTTGGAAGACAACGGATGGAGGCGCTACATTTTCTATTCTTCATGAATTTGGCACAGATGTCAATGCCAAAGCGATGAGTTTTGAAATCAGCAGAAGTAATCCAAATGTCATGTATCTGTTTCAGCGCGATGAATATTCATGGGATCCTGGTTTGTTATGGAAAACACTTGATGGTGGTGAGAGTTGGAATGAGATTACGCTTCCTCCAGGTTATGCACGCAGAGTATTAGTTGCTTTAAGTGCAGAAGATGAAGATAGAGTGTGGGTGGCGTATACTGACGGCAATGATGGAGAAAAAATTTATACTTCAATGAATGGTGGAACTGAATGGGAAAATCTAACAACTCCCGCGCTCAATGGAGAACACATTAGTTACATTCTCCACCAGGGTGGAACAGATGGAGGACTTTATCTGGGCACCTTCAGAACTATATGGTATAGGGATGATACAATTAGCGAGTGGATGACTTATCAGGATGGATTGCCTGTGCAGATTGCTACGTGTATTCTGCGTCCTTATTATAAAGAACATAAGATAAGATTGGCGGCTTATGGGAAAGGTATTTGGGAAGCGCCATTCGCTGTTCCTTCACGACCTGTTGCGCAGCCCATGGTCAACAAGCGCATTACTTCTTGTCCGGGAGATACTATTCGTTATGATGATTTTTCAATGCTTTCACATGCGGATGCTACGTGGGAATGGACATTTAATGGTGGGGTGCCTTCCGCATCTGATATAAGAAATCCAAAAGTCGTATATCCTTATCCGGGTCTGCATGATGTGACATTGAAAGTGACTAACCCGTATGGTAGTTCTACTAAAACAATCATAGGCATGATCGAAGCATTAGATCCTGAGGTGGGAGAAATACCTCCTTTCATTGATTTTGATCTTGATGATGAGTATTTCACTATTAACAATCCCGATGAAGGGATCACGTGGACACCTGTCCGTCTGACGACCTGCGATACCGAGGGCGACACAGCTTATGTTGTTGACAACTATAATTACAGCAGTTATGGTCGTGATGAAATCATACTCCCGTACAATATGGATTTGACTCAGGTACAGAATCCAACACTTTATTTTAAAGTTGCATATGCCCCTTACTTTGATGGCAATTTCTTCATTGATTCACTGAAAGTTTTGTTGTCGAATAATTGTGGAACGACTTATAAAACTATTTTCAGAAGTGGAGGGGTTGAGCTGAGCACGACCAGCAGTGGAGAAGGACCCGGTTCATTGTATGAGTACCAGCCCTTTTCTCCTCAATCCTGTGAAGAATGGCGTCTGGTTGAACTTGATTTATCTGAATACGCAGGACAGTATATCACCATTAAATTCCTGAATCAATCTGGATATGGAAATAATATGTACCTCGATGATATATTCATGGAAAGTACATTGGTAGGTACGCATGAAGAAAAAATAAAGCAGAAAATTTCCCTGCATCCTAATCCTGCCACTTCGCAAGTGACTATAAAAGGTGATGACTCATTTGAAGGTAAAATGGATATGACATTATTTTCCTCCGAAGGTATCATTGTCCTGAAAAAAGAAATGAATCCAACCGGAAGATCATGGAAAGAATGCATTCGACTTGAAAATCTTCCTAATGGAATATATTTTGCAGAACTAAAAACTGCAAAGGGGAACATGCAGGTAGAGAAGCTGGTGATCAGTGGGCATTAAAAATTGGCAGGTTTATTCCGTTGAGTGTAATCGAAGTTGCTTGCACTGATAGCATAAACTTTCAAGCTAAGTATCCATTACAGTTTTAAATCCCTTCTGAGATTATCTATCCGCTCACTTAAGGTCTTCAGGTGATCGTCGTGGGCGGCGAGGTGCTTGTCATGTGACTGAAGGTGATCGTCATGCCTGGCGAGATGCGAAATATGTGCTTTCAGGATCGGATCCATATCAGGCAATTCTATGTGGGATGGCGGTGGTGTTGAGGATGAATAGATCTTGAATTTTCCGGGCCCGCAGCTGTAATAGTTTGATAAAGCTTGTGGATGATGTTGTTCATCTGAACAACCTGATCAATTAAACTTGCGAAACTATCTTTATCATCAGGGTGCCTTTTTAAATCGAGTAAAGCACTATTGATCTTTTCGAATTGATTATTATCCATGAGGACAAAGTAGTCATACTTGAGTGCAGAAAAAAGAATTCAGAATAGTGAATATCGAAGTAGTTGCTCTTTTGTTCATTGCTACATTTAACGAAGTACGGTCACATCACCCCTCATGATCTCCTCATGCTCCTCTACTCCGTCGAGGTAAATAATTTTTATTAAATAAAGACACACTCCCGGCATCACATCTTCATTACGATACTTACCATTCCAGGAAAACGGATTTGCTTCAGAAGAAAACATCACATTTCCCCAGCGATCATATACATCGCACGCACTTGAAACTACTTCCAGGCCAGAAACAATATCTAGTGTAAAGTCATCATTGATATTATCCCCATTGGGTGAAAAGACATTTGAAATGTATATCTCATTGGCATGAAAGCAATCATCAACAGGTAAGATTTTTACAGCATCATTTTCACTACCTCTGGGCATGGCAACAATAACTGAATTGAGATAGCCAGGAATTGATGAAACAGACATAGCTTCTGAGGTTTAACTTAATATGACAGAAACTAAAAGCAATATTTCTTCACAATCCCCTCTTAAGCAACCAAATGAGGGTTTGGGAAGAGAGATTGCTTTTATTTGACGAATCGAATCTCATTTGAACGAAGTTGTAATTTCAAATACCAGCTATTACAACTGAATATTGACCAGATGATGTAACGAAGATTTTCGGATCAACACTGCCAGTGCTTTATATATACACAGCCTCAAAAGACTGGCATACATCAAATTCAATAATCTCCCCTTCACACCATGATAGATTTTCTCCGAGTTCTACTTGGGGAATGCGATTATCGTATAAGAGAACTACTTCATCAGCATTACTACCACATTCATTACTAATATTAAGTTGATATGTACCGACATGATCGGCCAGGAATGATGACATTGAACTGCCATCCTACCTTTCCAAATGATCCCTGAAACCCCCGTCAATATTACTTTAGCGGATATTCCCGAAATCCATTATGGTTTTAGCCTAAATCCGTTTTATTGCTATAAAATAATGAAGATGAAACTACAATTTAGAAGGACATGGTCTAGCCCCCTATTATTCGGACAAATTACGGTTAGGTAATACAAGTTATTCATTTCTTCCCGATTTTTGCATTAGCAAGATGCGACCAACGGTGACCTTTGTACCGATGGTTGAATTGATTCAGGCCTGATCAATTTTATTTCATTCTTTAATCGCCCATCGAGGTCGATTAAAGAATAGCAAGATGCTTCCCTCCGATTCACATTACCCGATAGTTGCTGGTATGGAATCAAGAGCTTGAATTTCACTTTATTGTTTTTCATTTCTTTCCTTTCGATTAATTCTTTGTTCCATAATTTCCAAAACATCATTGGCGGAAGATAAGCTATTGAGCCATGCAATCGCTTTTCGTTATAGGTCTTGTAAAAGACTTTCAGGTGCTGCTCCAGATCCTGAATCGTAAAAAATCGCCGTTGATCCAAGGATCGTCCAAGGATAGCATGAAAACTTTCGATATGGCCATTCTCCTGCGGTGTATAAGGATGCGTAAATACTTGGTTGAGATAATTGTCTTTAAAAAACTGCTGGATCATTTTGGCCGCAAATTGACTTCCGTTGTCATTTCGGATTTCGATATGCACACCCTTTGACAACATATCAGCTGTCTGGAGATAGTTGACAATCACCTTTTCCCATGCACTTTTAATTTGCGCTTGTTTCATCGTGTAACCTACTTCCCAATGCAACGCAGCCCGTGTAAACGTATCGATAATCGTCAGGATGAAGGAATGACAACAATGCTGTTCCACCCATTGGTATTTGATATCCATCTCCAGTACTTCCAATGGACCTTTCGGGCACACCTTCCGATACTTTGCATATTGCCTGGGCGGCCGCTGATGTCTATCGTTCAACAATTGATGAGTTGACATGATTCGATATACCTTCTTGTGATTGATCCAATAACCTGACAACATCAAGGCCACACAAACTTTTCGGTAACCATAGTCTTCTAATTCAGGTGTGGTCTTGATCCGTATGATTTCTTTCACAACCTCTTTCTCTTCAACGTGGAGATTGCCTTCTTCCTTTGTCAGCAATCTGGTGTGCACCGACGGCTTTCGACCTCGTTTATTAATCACCGGCTTATAATAAAATTGGTGTTTACTGACATCGGCAATTTCCAATGCTTTATCACGGGTCAAACCTTGTGCGATATAATTTCTCACCAGCTGTTTGCGCTCGTTTAGCGATACTTTTTTTTTATCAACTCCTGTTTAAGCCTGCCTTCCAGTTCTTTTTCAGCAAGGAGTTGTTTGAGCATAGCATTTTCCTTCTGAAGTCGTTGGATTTCCTGTAGACGTTCCTTCGTTATCCCATGATCCATACCAGCATCCCCCATGGAATCATATTTCTTCTTCCAGTAGTAGTAGGTGGCCGGATATAGCCCATACTTTTCAAGGGTAGCTTTCACCCCATGCTTAGATCCTTCCTTCACAATACCGATCTTTTCAGCGTTTGTGTACTTCTTTTTCATATTCATAATTACAAATTTTTTATTGTAATTATGTCCGGGTATTTAGGGGGCTAAAACAGGACATACAAGAGCGAAGAGCGACCAATTAACATTAAAAACCAATACCCTAATAAACTCATCCAGAAAAATCATTGTGACAATATGAATAGTTACCGAGTACCAATAATTATATAACCTTCTAAGCTTATAACCATTCATTACAAACTTGAAATCTTCTTGGATGCACAAACATACTCCTGGTAATTTCCTTTGATACCTCTGAAACCCCCGTCAATATTACTTTAGCGGATATTCCCGAAATCCATTATGGTTTTAGCCTAAATCCGATTTATTAGAGTCTCAGTTTAAATTTTCGGGCACATTTTCTACTTCTTACTTCTCATCCAAATGAGAACCCACAGATTATACAATAACAAAATTGGTAAAGAAAAAATCATAAGTAAAGAATACATTAATGCGAAAAGTAAAAAGCCCAGAAGCGACATTATGGCTCCAAAGTTTGCGATCGTTTCCTTAGGATTAATATCAAGCAACAACCAACTCCTTAATTCAGAAACAGATGTATGCATGACCTTTTCTACCGGATACAAATCTTTGTAAAAATTCCTGGTACGACGACCGCGTGCATAAGCTTGTATTATTTTTCGAGGATTGATGAGGCACCCCAATGCAACTCCTGAAGTATTTATAAGAAAAGCGGCCCAATAATTACGACAACCGGATGCAATCTCCCAGGCACTGATCTCACACTCACCCAGGAAATTAGCTGCAGAGTAACCAGTTACCAAATGATGAATATCATGCCACAAGACTGCCTTCCTCCGCGCATCAAAATTGGGTATGTAGAAGTGAACACTTTTCATGATATCCATTTTTACTACCGAACTATTCTGACCTCCGTCCATGCCCAGATTATTATTTGCATAAAAAATGGGGAGGAGCTCAGCAGGAGTCTGGTGATCTGAAATTAAACTCGTATTTGTATCTGTTTGATTGAGTGCCATTATAGTGTGTTGGTAACTACTTGCTTTTTAAAAATGCTAAAATAAAAAGTAGCAATAAGGAATAAAATGATGTAAGCAAAGGGGCTAAACCACTTATCTCTCGCCCAGGCTGTTACTGAAGTACCAAGAATCCAAAATGTAGCCTCAAAAATTATCATACCCACAACAAATAAAATGGTTTTTACTAAAATCACATTAACCCTGGTCCTGGTCAGAAGCCTAAATATTAAATAGTTAATGAGTAATGATGGCAGAGAAAGTAATAACCCAAAACACAATAAAAAACCATACGCGACTGGAGATTTTCCTAGTGTGTTTTCACCGATTATTAAAGCCCAAACTACAAACAAGAGCGGAGCTAGGAAAATGCAGGCAAGCCAAACTTTGATTGTGTAGAAATTATCTATTTGCTTTATTGAATTTTCCATGCCTACATTTAATAGAACAACGTTAAGTTGTTACAAGGTACAATTCAACTGCCCTGGCACGCAAAACAAAGTTTTGCTCACGCCTCAACGTAGAGAAAGCCTACGTTGAACCTTTGCGTTGTAGGCTACGCCTACACACTGGATGTTTTTAAGTCTTTGACTGCAAGTGTAAAATAAAGAGCTACAATAATTCCTACTATGGCAGTTGCCATGAAAGCAAACGTAGCACCAAACTGAAACCAAATAAAACCAGTAAGTGCACTTGCAAGAAAAGCACATATACTTTGAAAGCCGCCAAACATACCGATGGCCGTGGCAGTATCTTCTTTGCTGCTGATATTACTGATCCACGCCTTGGCAATGCCCTCAGTAGATGCAGCATAGATGCCATAGAGAAAGAAAAGGCCGAAGTAAAGTGGAATGTTGATAGGCAAAGTCATTCCGGCGTAAACAATGGCAAATAGAACAAGTCCAATGATAAATGTCAACTTCAATCCAATTTTATCAGCCATCACTCCAATAGGAAATGCACACATGGCATATACAAAGTTATAAAAGATATAAGCCATAATCACGGCGGAATCACCCCACCCCGCTTCTTTCATTTTCAATAATAAGAAAACATCGCTACTATTGAATAGAGCAAATAACAAAAGTCCAATAACAACCTTTCTGTACAATTGCGGACTTTTTTTCCAATAGTGCAAAAAGGAAAAGAAACCAACTTTGACTTTCGATTTTTCCTTCCTTATGTTTTTGTCCTTTAAGATTAATGACAAAAGCACAGACAAGATACCCGGTATGACGGCAAGAAAAAATAATGTCTTGTAATCTTTAGGGTAGAAATTAAGATATATCAGTGCTGCAGTTGGCCCTAACACCGCACCCATTGTATCAAGAGCACGATGAAATCCAAATACTTTTCCTTTCGTCTGCGGTGTAGCTTCATCAGATAAGACAGCATCACGAGCTCCCGTTCGCATACCCTTTCCAATCTTATCCAGTGTACGAGCAAAGAATACCCAAAGCGGATATATGAATAATGCCATGAGAGGTTTGGATAAAGCACTCAACGCATATCCCCATTGCACAAAAGGCATTCGTCTACCTGTGCGATCGGACAAATTTCCAAAGTAACCTTTGCCAACTCCAGTCACAGCATCCGCTACTCCCTCAAGTATACCAATCAACACAATTGAAAATCCAATGCTTTTTAAGTAAATCGGCATCACCGGATACAACATATCACTCGCCATGTCCGTCAGCAGACTGACCAGGGAAAGAACCCATATTGTCCTCGTTAAATATTTCATCGGTTGAATTGATAAAACGGTTGATGATGCTGGTACCTATGACGATGTGTTGAGAGTGTTGAGCAGGATCGTCTTCGACGATCCTCGGGTTGCTTTCAAATAAAACAATGCTCAACTTTCTCAACGCCGTCTCTATTGCATAATTATCAAGCTGCAAAAATCACACTGTGGGATAAAGAGTAATTACCTGTACCCCGCAATCACGACTAAAGCAAAGTCCAGGATCATTGCTTCACAATTTTCCAGGAATCGAAATTAATTCCATCACTAATCTTGATCAGATATATTCCAGGCATTATCGATGAGAACGAAATTATTTTCTTTTCTACAAATTGAGATTTAGCAATTATCTGACCCAGCTCGTTGATGATCTCGTATGTATAGCTCTCCCTGTCGCCGGATATTTCTATTATTAATTCATCAGACACCGGATTGGGATACACTTTCAGATCAGAAAAGTAACTGACCGATTCTGTAGCTGTATTTAGAACACTAACTAGATTTGACTGTTCAGAGATACAACCTCCTAGTGTGACGACAGCATAATAATCTCCATCCTCCATAGCAGTATAATACTGTCCGATTGCTCCATCGATAATTCCATTCTGATTATACCACTGATTACCTGATGGAGCATCAGAATGAAGCACTGCACCATTTAAGGTAACAGTAGGTGCAGGAGGATCAGAAACAGGAAGAATTTCAATGATCCCGGTTGAAAGTGAAATACATCCCAAATCATTAATCACCCGAAAATCATATGTACCCGGATCAAGGTCATTCAACAAATAATCTTCCGGACCACCATCTAATTGAAAGGTTCCATTTACTACCTCCACTAAAGTCCAGAATCCTGTTGGAAGATTTGAAAAATGAATGGTACCTAAAGCTTCAATGCAGTTAGGTTGAATTACCTCAACGATTTGTGGTAAAGCCGGTTCATCAAAAAGCAATACAATGCGAGTTGTCACATCTCCTGCACAATCTCCAATCAATGCCTTTACACTCACGATATTTTCTTCAACCGGAGATATAAAATCAACATAGATACTATCATCATCACTCGTTCCAATCAAACCCGATGATAAGGTCCATCGGTAGGAAGTAGCACCAACTACCGGATCAACATGATATACGACACCGGTCTCCCGAACACAAACAACATTAGCACCAAAGACCTGGGCGGGTGCAGGAGGTGGAGACTGTGGTTCAACTTGTGAAATTGGTGAGTAAACAGGAACAAATCCTGATTGCGATATTTCTGCTCGATAATATAGTGTGCCTGTTGCGGGAGGTGTCACATATTCTGGCGCGTTGCCTCCCGGGATATTTGCCCATCCATTCAATCCATCCGCAGATTGTTGCCACTGAATTCGACCTACATAATTCTGAAGTGAAAGTGTAGCATTATATCCTGCACATACAGGAGCATTCGAAACTATATCACCTCCGTGAGGAGATGGGATAGAAATAAAACGGTACGTACGACCTTCATCCGGCTTTGGACGATCAGGTGGATTACCAAAGCCAAAAGCATCAGTGATCGGATATTTTTCATCGGAAAATATTGCGCCATCCCACGATTGAGCAGAACCCTTTCGTACAATCACCAATTGATGAGATTTATTTCCCCCTCCTTTCAATCCGCAAGAGGCTGTTTTAAAATCTGAAAAATTAGTCGACGGAATCCAGTTTCCATAAATGAATTCAATCATGTTGGAAGATTCATACAACTTAACCTGAAACTCCATCGCATCATATTGATATGGCGTAGATGTGGTCCATTCCCGAATTCCTTTAAATTGTATGGTACAAACACGCTGCGGTGCAGTACCGGAAGTGTGCACGCGAAATTCAGCTCCACCAGGACCTGCATCCAGGTCATGATTAAATGGAATGATGAGATCCATATCCTCAGGAGCATCACGATCGAAAATGCCATTCTCTAACGATTGTGCTCCATTAAAAAATAAATTATCCTCTGATGTAGGAATGTTACCGAGTTTAATAAAACCATTGGTATTTAAAATAAACTGTGTAAAATCTTGGCAATGATACCTGAATGCAAACCCGATATCCTGCGGATCAGAATTGTCATCATCAAAGTCATCCACTTCGATAATCACACCTTCATCCGTTAGGCCAACATAATCGCCACTTACATTTTGAGCATCCACTGCAACATAATTAAGGTACGTGCAAGGATCGGAACCAATCACTAATAGTGAATAGTCCTCGACATCACCCCATTCTGACAAACCACACGGCGTATTGTTCGGACCATTTTCAGTATCGTGCAATCGAAAGCGAATACGCGTCAATCCTAATGTAGCTGTTGGTGGAACTGAAATAGAAGTTGTATATATATCTTGACCGATAGGTCCTGATGCATAAACTTCTTCATCTGCATCTTCAAAGTCACCATCAATATTCCAGTCAACCCAGATGAGTAGCTCATCTGCTTCGTATACATCTCCGGTACTCACGGAAACTTCTTCTGCCAAACCTGTTTCTATCCGTATTAAGCTGGCAGTATAATCGGAGTATCCATTAGCACCCCATCCTGAATTTTTATTAATATTTGCCATAGTCACATTAGTGATGTGCTCATATTTATCATTCGTACCTGCAGTGCAATATTCAGTTTGAATACTTCTGTTTCCTAAAGGATTAGAGATTGATGGAGTCTGCGCATCGGTTATAGTGACGGAAAGAAATTGAGCATCCAGCAGATTCCCTGGAGAAGCAAGATTAGTCACATCATAAGTGAGCCAGAAATTATTGATGCCCGGACTGAGTGTTTGATTTCCATTAAATGTAATGTCACCGTTCGGTGCTGCTACAACTGAGCCAAATGGGTTTGCAGTTGAAAAAGAACTATTACCACCCGACGAAAACAATTTTGCATTAGCAATATCAGTAGATGGAGATGTTGTTCCAGTAGTATTGAATGTAAATGATGTGGCTGCAAGTGGGTACAGATTTCCATCCATGATTATTTCAGCCTTTATAATCACCTGATCAGTTCTTCCGGGAAATACAGGGCTTACATTAGTATGCTTGCCAATAGCTGATACATACGCCATCGGTTTTGGTTCGAAAAAAACCGGAGATTCCCATAGACCTCTTCCGAAGGTACCTGCGCGCAGTAAAGATTGCTCAGGATCGGCAGCATAATACATTTCAATCTCACCGATTTTTACATTAGGGAGACCTGTATTGTATGAGATCCAGTCATCTGTTCCCTTTTTAAAATAAATACCCAATTCAGTCCCCGCATATAATTGAGCTTCGATAGGAGACTGATGATTTTGGACAACTGAATACACAGG
>JALYSC010000239.1 GCA_030855005.1 Bacteroidota bacterium
GGCTTATATCCGGCTCTTAAGGCATCAAGACTCGATCCTATAGAGTCACTTCGTTATGAGTGATTGGATCAAGAGGTCGGGGATGTGAGAAGATCCCGCCATTTCGGTTTAGAAATGCAGCGGGAGATTCTAACGATTAATCTCATTTATACATCTGTCATTGCTTTCCGCTGACGTGCATACATGACATAATGATAGATCAGAACGATAAGGCATATTACCAATCCTAAATATTCGCGGGCAAATTCAATATGAGGTGAAGAAGCTTCCATGGCACCTGTGATACTCGGCATTCCGTCATCAATCCATTGGGCAAATGTGGGGAACTTGCGAAACAATTCGAAGACCACTACGGCGAGGCCGAGTACGATCACCCACATGTTATATTTTTTAAATGCTGCAAAAGCAGAGACAACTGCGATTCCTGTATAAATAAAAACCCAGAATAAAATATCACCTGGAGGATCGTTGAACTGGAGTCCCGCGAAAGCCAAAAAGATAAGGGCTAGTATCAGATTGAAAATTTTCATTTTACTGCTGAGGCTTTAGTCAATGAAGATACCTGATATTTGTGCATCATAATTAATGTTCAGTAAAGAACTGAACTACATTTAAGCCTACTTTACTCTTACTTTTTCCCATGCCCATGCCGTGCGCATGATATCATTAATATCATAAATCGGATTCCAACCTAAAGTTTGCTGAACTAAAGACGGATCTGCATAAATTGCTCCCACATCACCCGGTCTGCGTGGACCTAATTCATAATTTACTTTTACGCCGGTAGACTTTTCAAATGCATGTATAGCTTCCAGCACCGTAGTGCCCTGACCAAGACCCAAATTATAAGATGTGTATGAGTTTGGTTGTTTCACATCAAGTAAAGATTGCAGAGCCAACGTGTGTGCTTTGGCCAAATCCATAACATGAATATAATCGCGAATACAACTACCATCCCGCGTAGCATAATCAGTGCCGTAAACTATTACTTTGTCTCTGAGCCCAAAAGCGGTCTCTGTAATTACCGGAACAAGATTGGTTGCTATATTTCTCGCCGACTCACCAATGAGGCTGGAGGCATGCGCTCCTGCCGGATTAAAATAGCGTAATGAAATTCCTGATTTCGCAGACTGTGATTTAAAATATTGTTCATAAATAATCTCACACGCCTGCTTGCTTGCACCGTAAGGATTTTCTGCTTTTGTAAACGGAAGATATTCGGTTACCGGAAGTTTATCGGGTGCTCCGTATACAGTGCAGGAAGATGAGAAGATCAGGTGAGGAATTTTCAATTCATCCATCATTGCGATGGTTGATAATGTGCCTCCTACATTATTTTGAAAATAACGCGTGGGCTGTTGAACGGATTCTGCCACACTTTTCAATGCGGCGAAATGGATGATAGCTTCAAATGGACCCTTTTCTCTAACCGCATCTATTGAAGGTGCTGCGTGACTTAAATCAACGTGAATATTCTCTACACGCACCCCTGTGATTTTCTCAATTCCATCCAGTACATCAAGACTGGAATTGATTTCATTATCCAGTGAGACAACCTGGTAGCCGGCTTCGATCAGGTCGACCATCGTGTGGCTCCCGATAAATCCCAACCCTCCTGTCACTAATATTCTGCCTGGCGTCAACGTAAATCCATTTGGTTTTAAAACGGGGTGAAGATATTATAGTCCGGATGTAAATGGGTGAATATGAAAAACTGAACCTGTTTAAAATCAAAGTTGTATAGGGGAAATTGGACAGTTGTCAACAGCAAAAAAATGTGTGTGGATAACCATACGGGGGCCTTGACACTCAATGCGTTAAGTCCCTGTGGCACTACTAGTAGTGCCACAATCGATTTAGGAGGTTTTTGAGGATATGATGAACACCTATTGTATTTTTGAACAGTGTTCAATATATTTGCATCGTATTTAAACAATTTGATGTTCAGAGATGGGTATAGCAGAAAGGAAAGAAAGAGCCAGAGAAGAAGTTAAAGACCTGATACTCAATGCTGCCAGGGAAATATTTCTGACAGAAGGCTATGAAAACACAAGCATTAGAAAGATTGCCTCGAAGATTGAATACAGTCCCGGGATCATCTACCTGCATTTCAAGGATAAAAATGAATTGCTTTTAGCACTTCACGACAAAGCCTTTGAGTGTAAGATGAATTCTCTCTTTCACTCTACTCAGCACGTAGCAGATCCTCTTGAAAGATTGAGGACGATTGGCTTGGGTTATCTGCAATATGGTATCGATAATCCACAGGATTATGAATTGATGTTCATTCTCTCGTGCACAATGGAGACACTGGCAACTAAAGAAGAATTTTGGAAAGATGGAGCTCTCGCTATTGGAATGGTAAAAGAAACTGTAAAAGCTTGTATAGAAGCAGGCTATTTCAGAAAGGAACTGGATCTCGATGAAGTATCACTCCTGTTATGGAGCCAGGTACACGGTCTGGTGACTCTCTACACCAAAGAGCGTCTCAATATTTATGAAGGACATGAAAAACAAAGCTTGCTCTTTCGCACATACGATTTGTTTTTTGAAGTTATCCGGCAAAGTCTGAAATAAAATATTCCCACCAACTACACCAATCATGAAAACTATCTCTGCACTGCTCTTCTTGTTGATGGCTTTCACTCCTGTTTTTGCACAAGAGATCCTGAATCAATATGTCAATGAAGCCATCAAAAACAATCTGCTGATTCGTGAGAAAAAAACAAATGAATTACGCCAAGGGTTTCAACTCGAAGAAGCCTCACGGATGTGGGGACCTGAAGTAAATTTTCAGGCGAATTATACTCTTGCTGCAGGAGGAAGAAATATTGAATTGCCGGTCGGGAAACTTTTAAATCCGGTGTATTCAAATTTGAATGAACTTACTGAGAATAATCAATTCCCCATGATCGAAGATGAATCTATCCATTTTCTTCCTAATAATTTTCATGATGTAAAATTTCGCATCACACAACCTATCCTTCGGCCGGAAATCAAATACAATAAATGGATTAAAGCAGAAGAAGTTGACGTTGCTGAACTTCAAACAGCACAAACGATACGAGAACTCACAAAAGATGTAAAAACAGCTTACTTGCAATGGTTGCAGGCGCAGGAAGCTATTAAGATAATTGATCAGGGGCTTGCATTGTTAAATGAAAACAAGCGGATTACAGAAAGCCTGATCCGCAATGGAATGGCGATTCCTTCCGGTCGTATGCGTATTGAATCTGATATCGAAGTGCTTAAGGCTAAAAAACAAAAAGTACAATCAGATGTAAAAAATGCTGCTGCTTATTTTAATTTTTTACTCCACCGCGACAAGGAAGCATCCATTATTCCTGATACCCTCCAAAGTATTCCATCCATCCCTTCATTAACAGTAGCTGAAGACCGCGAGGAATTATTGCAAATAAAAAAAGGAATGCGGATTCAGGACCTTGCCTTGTCTCTTGAAGAAAAACATTTTGCACCTACGCTAGGTGTGCAACTTGATATTGGATCGCAGGCTTATGGTGTCGATTGGGGAGGATATGTATTAGGAGGCGTTGGACTTGAAATTCCTATCTGGGATAATAAAAAAAGTAATCTGAGGAGACAGGAATGGAAAGCTTCGCTCGAAGCGCATGAATTAAATTATGCGTGGACTAAAAGTGCGTTTGATATACAACTGGAATCCGAAATAGAAAACTTAAAGTCGGATATCACCATCTATGATAGTTACACACTTCTCTTGGCAAGTAATCAACGCTATTATGATGAAACCGTACGTCGCTACAAAGAGGGTCTCGCTAGCTACATCGAATTACTTGATGCTCGCACGCAAGTGACCCAGACACAAATCGAACAAAATCTTGCAAAATTTCAATCCTGGATACGCATGATCAATATTGAACGTATTGCCGCATCTACCCCAATCAACTAATCATGAAACAATCACGAAAAAACCTTATGACTTATTTCATCACAGGCCTGGTCATTATTACCAGTATGATGTTATACGCCTGTAAAAAAAATGAAGAAGCCACTGCACCTGTTCATTCAGATAAGCCGGCTGATGTATTGTATGTCCGAACATCGCCAGTATCTCTTTCCGGTATGCAGGATGTGATCCATCTCACTGGTATACTTCAATCGGATACTGAAGCAAAGCCTGGCTTTAAAACAGGCGGTGTGATCTCACGTACATTTGTAAAAGAAGGGGATGCGGTGAAAAAAGGACAGCTTCTCGCAAAACTGAATCTTACTGAAATTGAAGCACAGGCAACACAAGCGCAATTTGCCCTGGACAAAGCAATGCGTGATCATCAGCGAGTCAAAAATCTGTATGCTGACAGCATAGCTACACTTGAGCAATTACAAAATGCATCGACAGGAGTCGAAATGGCGAAAAAGACACTGCAGATTGCAAAATTTAATATGTCAACCTCGGAAGTGCGGTCACCTGTCAATGGAAAAATCGTCAGACAATTTTTAAATGAAGGTGAGGTCACCGGACCAGGCACTCCTGTGTATTACATCATGGGTGTTCAACAATCTGACTGGAAACTTATCGCCGGACTTACCGATAAAGATTATGGTCGCGTGCGCAACGGCGATCCTGTCAAAATTTCACTCGATGCCTATCCGGGTTGGACGATCGATGGAAAAGTGCAACGACTTTCCGATGTCGCAAATACTACAAGTGGCACATTTGATGCAGAGATCAGCATTCCCAATAAAGACAATCGTATGGCAGCCGGTATGCTTGCGAATGTTGAAATCGCGCCGAAAGCCACAGGTGATTTTCCGCTGATACCCATTGAAGCTCTGGTTTCCTCGAATGGAAAAACAGGTGTCGTATATATCCCTTTGAATGGTGTGGCAGTGAAGCGTATTATCCAGATTCAACAGTTTCACGGAGAAACGATCGCTGTGAAATCAGGTCTTGAAGGTGCGACCGAGGTGATAACTGCGGGGAGTGGATTTTTGGAAGATGGAGATAAAGTCATAATTGAAAAATAATAATTACGAGTGACGAGTGACGAGTCTTGCTTTACGCTAATTACGCAAAGTCATTTTCCAACATGACACAAATCAATTACCCACATTACAAATCCTGTTAGATCGAATCCTAATAAATCTGAATTGATCATAATAAAAGCGCGTTCCCTACGTCCGGCTGAATTCTGTTGAAGCAAATTCAAATTTGAATCGCATCATACAGAGGAATAACGCTCATCAAAAACTCACAACTCACCATGTCTCTGACGTCCTTCTCAGTTAAGAACTATCAGTTCACCATCATTCTGTTTGTGCTTGCACTGGTATTAGGTGGTAATGCATTATTTAATATGCCTCGTGGTGAGGACCCGCCCTTTGGTGCACCGATCTTTATCATTCTTGCAGTGTACCCGGGCACGAGTCCTGCAGATATGGAGCAGTTGGTTGCAGATCCAATAGAGGATGTGCTCTACAACCTGGACAACATTAAGAAGATGACATCCTATAGTGGTGATGGA
>JALYSC010000240.1:0-869 GCA_030855005.1 Bacteroidota bacterium
ATGCACCAGTTCATAAATTCGAACCCCGGCCTCAAGTCACGTTTTGATAAATATTTTCATTTTGAAGATTATACTCCGGATGAAATGTTTGTGATTTCTCTATCGATGTTCCGTCATGATGATGTCATGCCGGATGTAGACGCTGCAACACATCTCAAAAAATATTTTACGTTTATCTATGAACGAAGAGACAAACATTTTGGTAACGCGCGAACAGTGCGGCAAACTGTTGCAGAGTCTGTGAAAAATCAAAATCTGCGACTTGCTGCAATGAAGAAAGAAGATCGCACCACGGATATGATGTCGACGATAATCTATGATGATGTGAAAGAATTCGAGTTAAAGGAATCCAAATTTAGTCAGCCAAAAATTGGGTTTAAATCAGGGGGTCAAGCTGGTTAAGTAGTTTTCGGAAATCCCCTCTTTTATCCAAACTATTGATGGCATAATTTGTTGAGATTGACTTAAATCTCAATCAACTATGGCTAAATCCAGACCCGTAAAGAAAACACCCATTGTCAATCGCAAAACAGAAGATCTCGCAAGAGACACCACTTCCGGTGAAGATAATTTTCTGACCACTAATCATGGATTGCGTATCAATGATGACCAGAACTCCTTAAAATCCGGAGAACGCGGAGCTACCCTTCTTGAAGATTTTCAACTGCGTGAAAAAATCACCCACTTTGATCATGAAAGAATTCCGGAAAGGATCGTTCACGCGAGAGGATCGGCAGCCCATGGAATCTTTGAATTGACGAAATCCATGACTCAGTTTACCAAGGCAGGATTTCTTCAAAAAGTGGGATCAAAAATTCCTGTATTTGTACGATTTAGTACTGTTGCGGGCTCCAGGGGATCCACAGATC
>JALYSC010000240.1:879-5503 GCA_030855005.1 Bacteroidota bacterium
TTCGGGGTTTTGCAGTCAAATTTTACACCAATGAAGGAAATTTTGATCTTGTTGGAAATAATATTCCTGTATTTTTTATACAGGATGCCATAAAATTTCCTGATCTCATCCATGCTGTCAAGCCCGAACCCAATAATGAGATACCTCAGGCTGCTTCTGCTCATGATACATTCTGGGACTTCGTATCACTGATGCCCGAAAGCATGCACATGATCATGTGGGCTATGAGTGATCGGGCAATTCCGCGAAGCCTGCGCATGATGGAAGGATTTGGTGTACACACGTTTCGATTTGTAAATGAGGCAGGCAAATCTGTTTTTGTCAAATTCCATTGGAAACCTGAATTGGGTGTGCATTCTGTTGCATGGGATGAAGCACAGAAAATTTCAGGAAAAGATGCTGATTTTCACAGAAGAGATCTCTGGGAAGCAATCGAGACTGGTAATTTCCCTGTATGGAATTTTGGTGTACAGATAGTGGAAGAAAAAGATGAACATGCCTTTGATTTTGATTTACTGGATCCGACCAAATTAATTCCTGAAGAGATTGTCCCGGTCCAGATCATTGGGCGAATGACACTAAACCGAAATCCGGATAATTTTTTCGCTGAAACAGAACAGGTAGCTTTTCATCCGGGCCATATCGTGTCAGGAATTGATTTTTCAAATGACCCACTATTACAAGGCAGGTTATTTTCATATACGGATACTCAATTGAGCAGATTGGGAGGACCTAATTTTCATGAGATTCCGATCAATCGCCCTGTCGTGCCTGTCCATAATAATCAACGGGATGGTATCAAACGTCATACAATTGATGTAGGCCAATCCAGTTATCATCCTAACACGACCGGTAATGGTTGTCCATTCCAGGCTGGTGCCATGGAAGGAGGATTTGTGTCGTACAATGAGCGCATAGATGCCAGAAAAGTGCGGGCACGGAGTCGCAGTTTCTTTGATCATTTCAGTCAGGCGACCCTCTTTTACAACAGCCAAAGCGAAGCAGAGAAAGATCACATCGTTAATGCTTTACGATTCGAGCTTGGCAAATTAGAAAGAGAAGATATTCGGATTCGTGTTGTTGGAATGCTTACACAAATTGACCGGTCACTTGCATCAAAAGTCGCACAGGGCTTAGGAATACCAGTTCCCAAAAGTCCTGAACAACCAATGAATCTAAGTATTCCAGCCGATGGAGATCCTAAAAAATTTCAACCCAGGAAAGGTCAGCAGGCAATCGATGTTTCACCTGCACTCAGCATGGCAAATACGGTGAAGAATACCATTAAGACCCGGTGCGTAGCCATTTTAATAGCTGATGGTGTGGATGCAACTGCTGTGAGTTCTATGAAAACAGCGATAGAAGCTGCAGGAGGACAAACCAAGGTGATTGCGCCAAGATTAGGTCAGATCAAAGCGACAAAAGGAACTGTGAAAGCTGATCAGAGCTTTCTGACATCTGCTTCAGTAGTTTTTGATGCTGTCTACGTACCTGGAGGAAAAGGGAGCTTTGCTATACTCCAGGACGATGGCGATGCTATTCACTTTATCGAAGAGGCATATAAACATTGCAAGCCATTAGCAGCTGACGGGGAAGGAGTAGACCTTGTTAACATAAGCGCTGTAGGAAATAAAATCCAGCGATATGGAGGTTCTGAAAAACAAAATCTTTCGAATGGAGTAGTCTTCAACAAGACACCTAAAGAGTTTATTAAGGCTATTTCGCAACACAGATTTTGGGCTAGGGAAAAAGTTGGAAAGGTGCCGGCTTAAATCAAATAGGATAGATTAATGTCCAGTTATAAAAATGATGTGCAGGAGTTTTCCTGCACATCATTTTTTTTAATTCGCTTCCTTGATCTTAAAAATACCGGCAGAAGTCTTCGATGCACATCCTGCGGATGCCATTATCCAGAGTGGGCGGCATCACTAATGGTAAGCGAATTATGTAAATCATAAATTTTCTGATGTAAAGTACTCGTGTTGGAATTGATCAATTTTACATATAAAACTTTACTATGAGAAATAAGCTTTTAAGCGTAATGATCGTCGGAGGGTTCTTCATTCCGGCTATGATCAATGGGCAAGTCGGTATCAACATTATTCCGGATACTTCTGCTGTCCTGGATTTATTTTCTACTGACAAAGGATTTCTCCTGCCAAGACTAACTACTGCGCAGCGTGATCTGATCAATGGTCCTGCAACAGGATTGCAGGTCTATAATGTGACCAATAATGACATAGAGGTTAATACAGGTACAAAGGTAATCCCTGTTTGGGAAGGCTTGAAAGGGAATGGCGGAACAAATATTTTTACTGTAACAGCAGCTAGTGAAGTTGTTAATTCATCCACAACTGATGTGGTGATACCCGATATGTCATTATCTCCTCCTGCTGGCACTTACCTTGTCCTCTTTAACGGTCAGTTTGGCCTTACTGCAAGTGAACCTATAAGTACAGCACAGGGGGTAATTGATTTGCTAGCGGCTTATAATGAACTCATTGCAATTCCCGTCACAAACACCACGCATACAGCAGTGTTTGGCAATGGAGAAACTTTAACTCCCGGTGTTTATTATGTAGCCGGTGCTATATCGACGGCAGGCATACTGACATTAGATGGAGGTGCAGATACAAATTCAGTTTTTATAATACGGACCGGAGCCGCGTTTGCATCCGGAGCTGGTACAACTGTTATTCTTACAAATGGAGCCCGGGCAAGTAATATATTTTGGGTCTCCGAAGGGGCATCAAGTCTTGCAGCAAATACAATCATGAAAGGTACTATCATTGCCAATAACGCTGCAATTTCAGCAGCAGCAGGAAGCAATTTGGAAGGAAGATTGTTTACTACTACAGGAGCCATTGCATTTGGGCCAGGTACTGCATACATTCCGATAGGCAATTCAATTATTGACCTTGGTGTATTGTCATCCTTTGTCATGTTTACTTCTTCTGGCGCAGTAGCAAATACCGAACCTTCCACGATCACAGGAGATGTTGGAACCAATGCAGGCGCCATCAGTGGTTTTGAGAACCTGAATGGTAATGTGTACGGTCCGGGACAGGCACCTCCCCCAATTAACAATTCACTGGTCACCTATAGTGTCTATCAGAATGGTGTTCTGGTTGCGTATTCCAACCGCGTCACTGATATCAATACATCAATGATTTCATTACAAGCGATGGCGACAATATTAGAAGGTCAGATAATTGATATACGGTGGAGAGTTGATGAAGGCACTGTTAATCTGGGTAACCGTATCATCACCATACTTCCTGCAAATTAAAATCTTACTACTTAATTTCAAATAATACTATCTCAATTGCTCCCGTATCATTTGTTGTAAAATAAAACGTAGTGCCTGGATCAATATAGACATATTTACCCTGCGTGAGGGACTTTGCTCTTTGGTTGGTTACATTGTCATAGTAGACCGTATTACCTTTCGCGAGTTCAGCAATCATTGGACCCCGTGTTTGAATGGTCTTTTTAAGATCAGAGCTCGACAAGGTATAGGCAAATGCCTTTTCATTGTTATACTTCAGCGGAATGTCTAACGGCTGTATATCCTTTAACTGATCAACATTGTAACTGGAAAGTATTTCTATGTCAGTAACATGCAGCGGTACTGTATCACAATTAGCCACCCTGTGAACTACAGTATCCGGATCAAAAGAGCGATACCATGAATAGCCAGTTTTCGTAATATCAGAAATCCAGGCCTTACCTTTCTCTTCAACACATACTTTCGTATCAGAGAGATACAAGAAGAGCGATGGTGTGGAATGAATATGAAACAGGCTAGTGTCACCCGGCTGAATCCAGACGTCCAGCAATCTGAAATATTCGTTTTCAAGAACGGGCTTATGAAATGGTTCATCTCTGACCTGCACCTGCGCAAGGATAGGCAAGGAAAAAAATATGAGGAGAGTGATAATCAGATACGATCTTACGATTGAAGCAGTCATATGGATTTTCGAATTTAGTTGCAAAACTAAATTTTCACTGTAATACTTGGTATGCCGTTCAGATTAATAATAAAAATGTTATAGGTTGGTTTCGTACCATCGGAGGAAGCCTTTGTCTAATGGACATAGTTTGGAGAAACGCATTCAGTCCAATATTCCACTATATTTTTAATGGTGGATTTCAATTTATCATAGTTTGAGGGTTTCACAAAAAATCCCTGAACCGACCTGGAATACGCTTCAATGACAAACTTTTGTTCCGCAGAGGTGGTAAAAAATAAATAGGGAATTGACTTCAATCTAAGATCCTCATTAGTATGAACTTTTTCCCGGAGTTCCATGCCATTTAGTTTTGGCATATTAATATCAGAAAAAATAATGAAGGGCTTTATAGAAGTTGTAATAAGAAATTCAAGTGCTTCTTCCCCATCTCCGAAGAACAATACTTCGTTTGCATATTGTAGATCTTTAAATACCTCTGTTAAAATTTCCTGATCCTCCAGATCATCCTCTATGATCATAATGGGTCCATTCTTATTCATGGGCGTCTAATTAATTCTTCATCAATGTACACCTTTTGCACTATAGCTTGTCAAAAGACACTTTTCTATAGGAGGCGCCACCCGGAAATTATACTCCTGTCTCAGTATGTG
>JALYSC010000241.1 GCA_030855005.1 Bacteroidota bacterium
TTATAGCAGCCACCAACGACGATGGCTGCAACTGCGATAAAAGTCAGGATTTTCTAATCAGCCCTCCTCTGGATTTTAAAGGGCTCAGCGGTATTGCATTACAAGTTGATATTTTTTTTGCGATGGGTACGTATGAATCATCAACCGAACAGGGCACAGTGGAGATTTCACTGGATGGAGATAATTGGACGGTACTTGAGGAATTGCACGGTCATGGCGGCTGGGATACGCACAAGATCAATTTAAGTGCGTATGCAGGTCTGGATTCTGTATATGTAGCATTTCATTATAATGACAATGGCGGCTGGGTGTTTGGTTTTGCTATCGATAATATCATTTTCGAAGTTCCGCTGGCCTCAGATGCCGCTCTCATTAACTTAAAATCTCTTCCATACGGTGAGGAGAATAAGGATATAGCAATAGCAGGAGCTGTACTGAATAATGGCCTGAATCCAATCACCAGTCTGGAGTTTGTGTATACAATTAATGGCGGAGATTCAACACCAGTTATTCTTGATGGGCTCGATATTCAACCCTTTACGTCTTTTGAATTTGTCCATCCGGTTTTATGGACACCTGCTTCCTCTGGTCTATTTGATGTCAAGGTTGAAATTGTCGCTGTCAATATGGCTATCGATGATGATTCAACAAATAATTCATTGAGTTACCAAACTGAAATATTTCCTCATATCTCTCCTCCGAATAAGATCGATGAATTTTTAAACACAGAACCTGTGTTCACTACAATTGCATCGGCAGCAGATGGATTGGATAAGCCAAATGATCTTGACTTCTTTCCTATTCTTGCCAAAAATGAATTATGGGTGGTTAATGAACGGGTTGAGAATACCGGTGGCAACACAGTTACTATTTATGATGCGGCCACACCACAACAAACGATGCTAAATCGAACAGACGGAAATGCATGGCACTTTATGTCGATGCCGACCGGAATTGCGTTTAGTGATAATTTTAATTTTGCAACTTCTCCAGGCGTTAAAGATGCCAATCACAACAATGGCACATTCACCGGCCCTGCATTATGGTCAAGTGATCCCGACATTTATGCTCAACCATCAGGAGGAAATGGGAGCCACCTCGACATGTTACATGGCAGTCCGTTTAGTATGGGAATAGCCAGTGAATCTGATAATGTGTTCTGGGTTTTTGATGGTTGGAATGAGACAATCGTGCGATATGATTTCAATGGTGATCACGGTCCGGGCAATGATGATCATGCTGATGCAATTGTACGCAGGTATACTGAAATTCAGGTGAAAAAAGATGGGATTGTTCCCAGTCATCTTGTGTTGGATAAAACTACCAACTGGCTTTATGTTGTGGATAATGGCAATAATAGAGTGGTCAGACTAGATATACAATCTGGGAATGTGATCAATTCTCTGCCTTTGATAAACGAGCCTTTGGCAGAGCACTCTGAAATGGGGAATGTAATCTGGGAAGTAGTAGCCGACAGCCTTAACCGCCCATGTGGAATTGAAATCTTTGAGAACAGATTGTTAGTTGGAGATTTTACGACAGGTCAAATTATTATCTATGATTTGGATAATGCCTTTCTGGAATTAGGTCGAATTGAAACAGGACAACCAGGCCTGACAGGAATAAAAATAGGTCCGGATGGTGCCATATGGTATACCAATCGACTGCAGAATACACTGACTAAACTTGAACCAGGTGATCCAACCTCAACTTTTGAGAATAGATTAGCATCGCAGGTAAAGGTTATGCCAAACCCAACTTCAGGCAATTTAATAGTTGAAATACCACAAGTTGATGGCACAAACGGAACTAAACTTGAACTCAGGGATGTAACCGGAAAACACTTAATGTCCATTCAAAACATGGAAACTGTTCAATCATTGAACCTTGAGAACTACCCTGATGGTATCTATTTCCTTTCAGTTTCAAACGAAGCCTATTTTACAACTATAAAAGTTGTATTGAAAGAATAAACAGCGTGAAGGCAATGTTAATTATCCAAAAATTCAACTTTCGCAGAAACTAAATGGGAAATGCTGTTTGTTGTTAGTTGCTTATAGCAATTGCTAATTTCACAACTTCAAAAATCAAAATAATATCAACATGAAGCATGTAAGCTTGATTTTAACTGTCCTTGTATTGAGTGTTCTCCATCTTTCGGCTGCAGACGGAAATGTAAAAACGGATACATTTAGAGTGTATGGAAATTGTGGTATGTGTAAGAACACTATTGAAAAGGCTGCTAAAAGTGTAGACGGCGTCAAATCGGCGAATTGGGATGTGGAAACTGACATGATTACTGTTAGCTATAATTCCACTGTAGTTACGTTGGATGATATCAAGAAAGCTATCGCGGCTAGTGGGTATGATTCCGATTCTCATCGGGCCACGGATGCTGCATATAACAAACTACACGGTTGCTGCCAGTACGAACGTCCCGAACCAAAAAAGGCCGAATAAAAGCCCCGGAATAGATTCCTGACTTCTTTATTCAATGATTCAATACTTAATATCGAGTTAATTTTATCATTGGAGGATTCGTGTTCTAAATGGAATCAATTTTTTCAATCGGAGCATTAAACCTTTTTCTCCATTTTATTAATTCATACCAGATTACAGATAAGAAACCTACTGTAATACTGATGCCTAATCGAGCTGCATTCATTGAGCCCAATCCAAAGAAAGTGGCCAGGGGTTTTATCATTATAAACAACGATAAAAGTGCAATCGTGATACCGATGATGAGAAACACCAAATTGTTTTTGTATCGTATCGTCGTAAAAATAGAATAATAAAAGGATCGGTTGACAAGTGTCAAAAATATATTGGCAACAATCAGCATAGTGAATACCATGGTACGGGTAAGCGGTTCACTGAAACCCTGACGTATTGCATACTGATAGGTAATCAACGTTCCTGCTGCGATTACTAATCCCTGAATAATACTAGTCGTGAGTTCTCGCCAGTTAAAAAAGGTAGTGGTAAACAACCGGGGCTTTTGTAGCATGGCATTTTTTTCGATCGGTTCATTTTCAAAAATAATCGAACAGGTAGGTCCCATGATCAATTCTAAAAAGATGATGTGTACGGGAGAAAAAATATTCGGATATATCCAGCCCAACGCCAATGGAATGAATACTGTGAGAATAATCGGAATGTGAATTGAGATAATATATTGAATAGCCTTTTTAAGATTAGCATAAATCTTTCTACCCATCGCCACTGCATCCAGCATTTTCGATAAATCATCCTCTAGTAAGATTAGTGAGGCTGCCTGTTTTGCTATTTCCGTCCCTTTTTTGCCCATCGCAATTCCAATATGAGCTGCTTTCAATGCAGGACCGTCATTCACACCATCCCCGGTCATCGCTACGATTTCATTTTTTGCCTTTAGTGCCTGAATAATTTTTAGTTTAGCTTCCGGAAACATCCGGGTGAAAACGTTTGCTGTTAAAACTTTTTCCTGCAACTCAGTTCCTTCCAGTTTCATCAGCTCGTCACCGTTTATACTCTTTTCATAGCCTCTGAATCCAATTTGTTTCGCAATTGCCGTAGTTGTGGCTGCATTATCGCCCGTAACAATCTTCACTGCAATGCCCGCGGCATAGAAACCTTCTAACACGGATTTGATATTTTTCTTCGGCGGATCATAAAAAGCGACGATGCCTTTACAAGCAAATTGAAATTCCTGTTGTGTTTTAGGAAAATCATTTCCAGCGAAATTCGCTCCGCCGACTGCCAAAACCCGGTAGCCTTCCACAGCCAAGCTTTCAATCGCATCATTCATCCGACTTGTTTCAACAGCTGTCAGGTTAGCTATATTCATCAGTGCTTCCGGTGCTCCTTTTGCTGCGATGATACGCTTCCCTGACGCATTTTCAAATAGATGGGTCATCATGGGTGGTTTTCCGCCTATCGGATATTCATGAATCATTTTAAATTCCGGTCTTTCATCTTCCGGGAATAGTTTTGTGTAAGCATTGTGGAGCGCGACTTCCATTGGGTCAAACGGAATGGGTTCACTTGCCCACATGGCTAACCTAATGAGATCTTTTTCATCACGGGTTAATTCGTTTTCTGCGTCAGTAATTTGTTGTGATGAAAGCAAAAATAATTTTGCAAGGGTCATTTTATTTTCAGTAATGGTGCCTGTTTTATCAGTACAGATTACTGTTGCGCTACCCAGCGTTTCAACGGTCTTCATTTGCTTGACAACGATACCCATTTTCATTAATCGCCAGGCGCCCAATGCCATAAAAGCAGTGAAGGCAACAGGGATTTCTTCAGGCAAAATACTCATCGCAAGCGTAAGCGATTTCAACAAACTATCTAATACATCGTATGAACGAAAAAAATTGATGGCCCATACAATGACAAAAACAAGAGCGCCCACTATCACCATCTTCTTTACAAAATTGCCTATCTGTAATTCTAACGGTGTCTTTTCTTCACGGATACTTTCTAAGGATTTACCAATTTTACCCAGTTGGGTTTCAGTACCAATCGCTGTGACAGTGGCTATAGCCAATCCACTGGCGACCGATGTGCCGCAGTATATGAAATGATCGTCTTTTGACATGTCTTTAAACACCGCCAAAGATTCACCAGTGAGAATGGATTCATTGACCGAGAAATCATTAGAATGTACAATGACTCCATCCGCAGCAATCGAAGTGCCCTCTTCCACCATCAGACTATCGCCGACAACAAGATCTTCAATTTTTATTTCTTCTACTGCACCATTCCGAAGCACTTTAGCATGTGGCTGAGAAAAGGATTTTAGTTTCGCTAAGGCATTGCGGCTTCGTGAATCCTGATATAGGGAAATAATAGATATTAACACGATGGCACAACTAAGAAAAATCCCATCAGCCATATCTCCGCTTATGAAATAAATGAACGATGCCACCAGGAGTATAATGACCATGGGCTCCTTTCCTATATTTTTTAGGACATTTAAAAATCCATTTTCTTTTTTATATAATATTTGATTGCTGCCAAAAGTAGCCCTTGCTTGAAGTACCTCCTTCGGTGTTAACCCATTTATTGTAAAATTATTAAACTGCATTCTGCATTATATTTTGACTTTGAAAAGGAATTCTGATTCATTTTAGAATGATAAGGTTGGCGACTTTTAATCCAGAAAAGTTACATTTATATGTTGTGGTCAGAGAGGTCCTCGACGACTTTAATGCATTTTATTTTAAACGCTTATTTCATTTCCACTGACAATTCCTTGTTCAAAACAATTCAAATTATGAATTGTCGTCTCTGCAATATTTTTTAAAGCTGTATCGGTTAAAAAAGCCTGATGGCTGGTGATCAATACATTGCGGAATGCCATGAGACGAGCGATCATATCATCCTGCATAATGTCCTGTGAATGGTCTTCAAAAAACAAACCTTCTTCTTCTTCATAGACATCCATACCAAAGTATCCAATCTGTCCGGATTTAAGCGCATTGATGATCTCTTTGGTGTCTACCAATGCAC
>JALYSC010000242.1 GCA_030855005.1 Bacteroidota bacterium
TACCTGGACAGGTATAATTTTCCTTTATGCAATAATGCATCTGTATATCCGAAGGAGGTAAATTTCGATGGCCAGTAAAACTTTTCAATTAATCGTTTAGCTTTTATTTGCCTGTATAAACCTTCTGATGTACCTGCCCATAGTCTGGCATCTCTGTCCTTAAACACATAATTGATTCTGCAGCAAGACAGAATTTTTTGATTATCAAATAGCAATTCTCCTTTAGCCTTATTATAATGTAAAAGATAAAATCCATTGTACGCGCCTGTCAATGCATACGTGCTGTCATCCAGTTTATGGAATGAACTTACCCAGGTGAATTTCTGACTCCATGGAAAAGGAAGTGAAGTAGAGATCTTCTTGTCGGTGCTCCAATCGTAAAGAATTACGCTATCATTTGCAGAAAGGAACATTTGCTCGGATGTACCGGTCTGGTTTTTTGTAATCCAATGTTCGGCGGTTGCTGTCATGGGGTGTGAAAATATTTTTCCCCATTTCGAAGTAGAATCAACTCGGGTGAATGTATTATACCTGGCATCATAATGCATCAGATCTCTGCCTTCTACGTATACGAGTAGATCCGGATATGCCAATTGCACGATTTGCCTTCCATATAAGATTCGTCGGTTTGCCCTGTCTTCAGATTTGTATGCATCATATGTGAAGTGCAGTGAACCATCCTCATTAAACACATAAAAACCGGCAGCAGTGGTTATTGCGAATTTGCCGTTTTTCATTCTGACCGCATCCCAAGCTGAATTGTGCGTGGCTACAAAAGTAGTAGAGTCAGGAATGAAAAAATCCCTTTTTTCCATCTTATAAGGATCAAGTATTTGAAATCCTCTTGCCGTGAGAGCGCCCAGATTTTGATCAAACATTTTCAACATCTTAACCTTCGATGCTGCAAGGAAACCTACTGGGGAATCAAAATGAAAATTTGTAAACGTATTTCCATCAAACCGGCTTAAACCATCATCTGTACTGATCCAAATGTACCCCAGGCTATCCTGCACAATGGAAGTCACATAGCCATCCGTAAGACCATCTGTGGTGGTGTATTTAGTAAAATCGCTGTCCTTATATTGACTTATTGCCTTGCTGGTTAAAGCAAGTACAAACAATGTTAGAATGAGAAGTCGATAAGATATCATTATCGATAGCGATACGTATTACTTAATAATCAAGTTAAGAACCCACAAGTTATTCAGGAAATTACCTGCACGTCATACCGTTTAAAAAAAATGTCCCGCCGCTTACGCAAAGTCAGTTATTAGGCCAATTTTCAGAGGGTAAATTAGTGTTGGAAATGGTCAAAACAAGAGCTCAGTTCACAATGAATTTCAGGAATCGATAATCAACAATCAGGATCAAAAAATTGAAACACTGGAAAGGCTACTGATAGCTCTTGAAAAAAAACGCGAGAAATAATATTTACAAATGAATCAACCAGACCTAAAACGAAGTAATATGAAAATGTTTTTCTTTCTTTTTGTTTCCCTTTCATTTTTTGACAGGGCAAATGCGCAAATTGGAATTGGAACTTCAACACCCGCAACTTCTGCCATTTTAGAGACTAGCAGTACCACCAAAGGTTTCATTCCTCCAAGGATGACAATGGCGCAAAGAGATGCCATTTTATCACCTGTTCAGGGCCTTATAATTTTTTGCACGAATTGTGGGGGAGGTGAAATTGAAATCAACAGCGGTATAGATTGGAGAAATATGATTGGAGGTCTTGTAGCACCAACACTAGCAATAGGAAGCAGTTATGGTGGAGGAAAAGTGGCTTACATCTTATAAACCGGAGACCCCGGGTATATTGCAGGCCAGGTGCATGGTCTTATTGCCACCGTAAGCAACCAAACCTATCCAGCAGATTGGGGTTGCTGGAGCAATAATATTCCGGGAGCCGATGGCACTGCCCTTGGAACAGGAAATCAAAATACCATAGATATTGTAGCTGGATGTAGCATAGCAGGAATAGCAGCCCGTATCTGCAATGATCTCGTATTAAACGGATATAGCGATTGGTATTTGCCCAGTAAAGATGAATTGAATAAACTTTATTTGAATAGGGTTGCCATTGGTGGTTTTGGAAGTGAATACTATTGGAGCTCCAGTGAATTCAGTTCAACACATGCCTGGCGTCAATACTTCGGCTCAGGGTTGCAAGAGTCCTTTTCAAAATATTCAAATGTATTGCGTGCAGTTCGGTCTTTTTAGCTCTTTGCCCGTCCGTAGCATTAATGAAGGCTGGGCAATCTATGAATCATCTAAAATATACCGCCAAGTCAACCGATCAACTTAAAAAATAAAATGGAGCAATATGAAAATTATTTTCTTTCTTTTTGTTGTCCTTTCATCTTTGGGAAAAGTAAATGCACAGAATACAGGAATTGGAACCATAACTCCTGCAGCTTCTGCCATTTTAGAGATTAGCAGTACCACTAAAGGCTTCCTTCTACCCCGGATGACGATCGCACAGCGTAATGCTATTTCGTCACCTGTCCAGGGACTTATGATTTTTTGTATTGACTGTGGTGGTGGTGAAATAGTAGTACATAGCGGTATTGATTGGAGAAATGTGATTGGGGGGCCGCCTCCCACATCCCTTACCATAGGAGACAATTATGGTGGAGGAAAAGTAGCTTACATCTTACAGCCCGGAGACCCAGGTTATATTTCCGAACAGGTGCATGGGCTCATTGCCGCATATAGCGATTTTTACCCAACTTTTGAATTGGGTTGTTATGGAATAAATATTTCAGGCGCTGATGGCACCACTCTTGGAACAGGGTATCAAAATACCCTGGATATTACGAGCGCATGCGCGGTTGCAGATATTGCTGCTCGTATTTGTAACGACGCGTTAATAAACGGCTACAGTGATTGGTATTTACCAAGTAAAGACGAATTGAATATACTTTATTTAAATAAAACTGCCATTGGTGAATTTAATTTAAATTTCAATTATGAGACTTCTACTGAGTACGGTATCAACCACGCATAGGTACAGAACTTCTCATTCGGAAGTCAGTTCATCCAATATAAGTACCAATATGACCGTGTGCGTGCAGTAAGGTCTTTTTAACTCTTTGCTTGTTCATAGTTTTAACGGAGGCGGACATGCAAAAATTATAAATGTCGTATGAAGGCGTACGTTAATGGAGGAAATATTTGATGATGGAATTTTATAACTGACTGTTCATTTAATATTGGAGTGAAAAATAACTGTAATTTTTATTTAATAATATTGACTATTTGTTTTCACGTCTCAATAAACCATCATATTGGATCAGATGAAAACCATTCATCTTCTATTCAATTTGCCAGCTGTGCTCAGAAATTTTCTTTGACCATAATGTGGTAATTATGAATTTGATGTCTTCATTTGAGGATGATATTGTTTGCCAGAAAAACATTGCTCCTAAGAGCTTCATGCAGTACTCCACACGTGTGTGAAATATCAAAATGATAATATTCATACTTCCCAGGAATCGAGTACGCTATTTGAAAATGACCGGACACATAGAGCAAGCGGATCTAATGAAATAAAAATGGATTCTCCACTGCATAATAATGTATTCGCAGGATTAAAAGCAACAGGAGGTTGGTTGGTGATAGTTACTTCAAGTGAGTCCTTTCCACCTCTGCATTGGTAGCTGCTGACTTCTATTGTATAACCGACTTCGTTACTTAGTGGTAGAAATCACTATTTAAACCGCACAATAAGCGGATTAATCTACTAATTGCGGTTAAAAATTGGTATTTTTACCGCATAATTTGCGGATAATATGTCAAACTTTATTTACAATAATCATCAATGGCCTGATTTTCAATGGGATGAGACGATAATTTCGATTCCTCTGGCTGCTTTGAGATTTAAACAAGGCAAACTTATCGGACGAATGGAGAATCTCGGCTTCGATCTGCAAAAGGAAGCGACGCTGTCGGCTCTAACTGAAGAAGTCATCAAATCAAGCGAGATAGAAGGTGAGACATTAGATGCCGGTCAGGTGCGATCATCTATAGCGAGACGTCTGGGTATTGAGGTAGCAGGCCTTGTTCCTTCAGACCGTCAGGTAGATTGTGTTGTAGAAATGATGTTGGAGGCAACCCAAAATTTTCAAAATGAATTATCAGAAGAAAGACTTTTTGGGTGGCATGCGCTGCTCTTTCCAACCGGGAGAAGCGGAGCCAGAAAAATCATAGTTGGAAACTGGCGAAAGAATACAAAGGCCGATCCGATGCAGGTCATCTCCGGACCGATAGGCCGTGAGACAGTTCATTTTCAGGCACCTGATTCAGAAATCGTACGCGACGAAATGTTGGCTTTTATTCAATGGTTCAATGAGAAGATAGCCTTGGATCCATTACTTAAAGCGGCCATAGCGCACCTATGGTTTGTTACCATTCATCCTTTTAAAGATGGGAATGGCAGAATCGCACGGGCTATTGCGGATATGCAGTTAGCACGTTCAGATCAAAGCCTTTATCGATTTTACAGTATGTCCGCCAGGATCCGATTGGAACGGGATGTGTATTATACTACTCTGGAAGAAACACAGAAAGGAAGTTTGGATATAACCAGATGGATCCTTTGGTTTTTGTCATGTTTGGAAATGGCCCTGAAAGAATCAAAAATTATCCTGGCCCGTGTATTAGAGAAGGCAAAATTCAGGGAACATTTTCGGTCAATATCCATGAATGAACGCCAGACCCAAATGATCAATAAATTACTGGATGGCTTTGAGGGTAAATTGACATCAACAAAATGGGCAAAGATTACAAAGATATCTCCGGACACAGCACTTCGCGATATACAGGATCTTATACAAAAAGGTGTATTAATACGAATTGGAGAATCAAGGAAAGGAGCGTGGTATGTCCTCACTCCGCTCCCATAAAACGATAGGAACAATTGAAAACCAGGTTTTCAAATATTCCCGATCATTTTCTTTTGTATTTTTTACTCCAAATTTGATTACATTAAAACATAGCTGTCTAAAATATTTCGAATTAGAAAGAAAAGTAATTGGCGTTCAGCAATTTAATACTTTGATTTAACCAAATTCAAAATATATCCCCTACTGTATTAACTAAGGACAATTCGAATCTTTATAAAATCATTTCGAATTAGTTAGAATCCTGTCGCGTTAAATTGTTTGACCGATCCAACGCCTCCTTTTTTCATCCGAAAGAGGAAAAAGGAGGGCAAGCAGGGCACAAATTGGCCATGGCCTAAACAGAAAACTAAACACTAGATGGAATACCAGAGGGAGTTTTTATCGCGACGAGGTTTTTGCTTCTTTTTTCCGGAAAAAAAGAAGAAGAGTGTTTTAAACACATCGTCCAATATTTATTTTGGACACTTGTATTTTTGACTATTATTCTTTACTAAGATGCAGAACACAAGAATTTACAAAATGTCTTTTGCAAGTGTGTATCCGATGTACATTAAAAAGGCAGAGGCAAAGGGTCGCACCAAAGAAG
>JALYSC010000243.1 GCA_030855005.1 Bacteroidota bacterium
ATAATAGGGTTGATTGTGCGTTGCGGCTATAATAATTTTGTCAGACTAATTTATTTTTTAATTAAATTGGGGGATGTCGCCTTATTGACAAAATGATTACTAAATTCACGTCTCATTTTTAAGGTAGATGTTCTTAATCCCTTATAATTGATTCTCCCCCATCCAGCAATCACTCTATTGGTTTGGGCTTTGTTTATTACTGATTTCCAGCAAGGTCTGGTCTAAAATATGGGGTTTATGTGGGTTGGTTGCCCCTCTGGCAACCATAGACAGGGAGGTTGGCCTCCCTGAACTATTTAAAGACGTATCCTTCTATCTCTTTGGTATTTCGCTTCTAATCTCAATTACCAACGGACCCGCTTCATCGAGTTTCAGTATGCCCGTCAGATTAATTTCTTTTCCGGTGATGATTTCCCTCCCATGTGTTGCTCCCAATTGCATTGCTGAAAATCTATCCATTGAAAGAGATACTGATTCACGATTCTTGTTAAGGATGACCATCACCTTGTTGTCATCAGTATATCGGAAAAACACATAGACTCCTTTCTCAGGAACATAATGCGATGTCTTTCCCTCTGTGATGGCTTTATTGTTTCGACGCCAGAGATTCAGATCGTGGATTAAATTATACGCCTTTTGCTGTAACGGTGTCCGTTCTCCCGACACAAATAAATTTACCGGATCTCCGGACCAGCCTCCGGGAAAATCAGCTCGTATCACTCCATGTTGTTGATCGTCATTTCCTTTGTTGGCCAGGAGCATTTCGGTTCCATAATAGATCTGCGGGATCCCGCGTATGGAGAGGATATAAGCAATAGCCATGGCATAGCTAGCATAGTCTTCGCCAACCTGTGCATAGATGCGGCTCATGTCGTGGTTGTCCGCAAAAACTACAAGATTATTAGGGTCGGGATACGCATTATCCTCTGCAAGAATATCATACAATTCGATCCAGCCGCTATTCCATTTTTCTGGTGAGGTCAGCGCTGATCTCAATGCATCCTGTGTTGGAAAATCAAAGAGTGACGGGAGATTTGATCTATATCCATTAGCATTCAATTTTCCTTTCTGCCAGTAGGATACTATGGTTGGATTATCATGCCATACTTCACCACTGATATTAAATCGTGGGTACTCACTCATAATTGTTTTAGCCCAATCGCTCATGAATGTTTCGTCGGGGTATAAATATGTATCCATGCGGATGCCTCGCAGATGTGCATACTCAATCCACCAAACCGAATTTTGAATGAGGTATTTTTGAACATAGGAGTTCTTGGTATTTAAGTCCGGCATAGTTGGAACAAACCATCCTTCGATCAATTGTTCTTTATCAATACTCGCTGCATAAGGATCAATAGAAAGGGACTTACGGTGGTTGGTTTGTTGATAAGGTTGATGATAATAATTGATCCAGTCTTCTGTTGGCGGAGAGGATATCCAGTGATGATACAAGCCGCAATGATTTGCAACCATATCCATGATGGGTTTAATCCCAAGTTCATTGGATTGCTGATTGAGCGCGCGAAAACTTTCATTGGTTCCAAACCTCGGATCTACCTTATAAAAGTCAGTGATGGCATATCCGTGATAGGAATGAATGGGCATATTATTTTCCAAAACCGGATTCAACCAGAGAGCGCTAAAGCCCATGTCCTTTATATAGCCGAGGTGTTGTTGTATTCCATCAATATCTCCACCATGTCTGCCCCACGGATCTTTACGGTTTAATGTGTCTGCCATTCCTTTCACATTATCATTGGACGGGTCTGCATTTACAAATCTGTCCGGAGTAATAAGATAGATGATATCATTAGACGCAAATCCTTCGCGCATAGAAGAATTCTTTTCGCGGTCCAATATCAGGTAGTTTATAGTTGTGACTTCCTTTCCTTTATTTAGAAAGGTGATTGGAATTGAACCGGGTACAATCTTCTTTTTAAATTCTATGTCGATGAAGATGTAATCCTTGTTGCCGGGACATGTGGTCTTTAATAATTTAGCTTGGGTGTGTTTGATTTCTATTTCAAGTTCACCAATTTCTTTCCCATAGACCATTAATTGAAGCGTGTTGTTTTGCATGCCGGCCCACCAGTTTGGAGGCTCTATTTTTTCAATGGTCTGGCTTGTTGCTTCATATTGAAAAGTGCAACAATAAACTATAAGTGAAAAAATCAAACCTTTTGAAATATTCATGTCCCGGTTAGTTTGGGTTGCTCTTAGCTGGTGGTGCTTTTAGCGCAACCCGAATCACGGTGCTGTCAGCAGCCACATATAAGTTACTATACGTGTCGTCGAATGCACAATTTGCTGTTGCCTGGGGAACGTAGATTCTTGCGCTTAATTTGTCAGTGGGTGAGAATACCCAGATACCACCGGGACCTGTAGCAAAGACATATCCGGAAGGATGTATTTTCAATCCATCAGGTAGTCCGCTGAAGCGCGATACCTGGTCAGTAGCATCGTATAATAGGTAGCCCTGTGGATTGTTGACATCAGACATATCATACCTCATCCATATGGCATGCTCGGGATCGGAGTTGGATACATACATCATATTAGTTTCACTATTGAAGGCAATTCCATTGGGACGCTTGAGATTATCTACAATCTTAATAACAACTCCTTTCTTGCCAACTCGATACACACCATTAAAGCCTATTTCTTTTAGAGGGTCTTTATCCTGGCCGAATAATCCATAGGGTGGGTCTGTAAAATATAATTCACCCTTATAGTAAGCAGCATCATTTGGGCTGTTGAGCCTGTTCTTGCGCCAGGTACTAGCCAATGTAGTGTACTTTGGTTTTGGGTTGGACAATGTGGCGTCCATCACGACTACCCTCCTGTCTCCGTGCTGACAGATGACTAATTGGCCTAACTCATTAAGCAAAAGGCCATTAGATCCTTCTCTTTTAATTTCTGCAGGTCCCGTGTATCCTGAAGAATCCATCCATGTCGATAGGCCCTGATTGGGTATCCACTTGTAAATTTTGTTTTCAGGCACATCTGAGAAAATAAGTGCTTGCTGGTCAGGCAACCAAAGAGTACCCTCTGCCCACGTGAATCCTGCTGCAATTGTAGTAATGTTTGCGTCCTCAGTAAGGATGCTGCGAACAGCGTCGTCCAAGATCTCAACAGTAAAACCTTTGCTTTCAACAACATTTTCTGTTGCGGTGATTTGCTGGTTTTTTTCTGATGACTTGCAACCTGCCAGAATTAGCAGGCAAAAGAGAAGGGAGTACTTCATGTTTAGTTCCAATTTGGAACAAATATACGCATCAAATCAATATATTCCTTCAAATATCAAGTATAGATTGTTGAAAATCAACACTGTATATTAAATTAATGCTATTGGGGCAATGAATGATCGTAATCATTGCATAAAATCTTCATATGTTCCACGTGGAACATGTGAGACCCATTATTATTCAATTCCTGAAGATTCTTAGAAAGTATAAGTTGGCATGGAAAGTAAAAAAAGTGGACGTTAGGTGCTAAGCGGTTGGTATTGTTTCACGTGGAACATTACTTCAATTCACCGATATCCTCTAGGAATGCATACAGGAGGCGATTAAATTCCTCAGGATGTTCCATCATAGGAGCGTGTCCACAATGCTCAAGTATATGAAGTCTTGACTGAGGAAGGAGCTCGTGAAATTTTTCACCCACAAAAGCCGGGGTAATTGTATCTTCTTTCCCCCACACTAATAACGATGGTTGCTCAATGAGGTGTAGCCGTTCACTAATATTGTGTCGAAGAGCAGATTTCGCAATAGCAATGACTCTAATCGCTTTATTTCGGTCGTTTACGATATCATAAACCTCATCAACCAAATCTTTAGTAGCGACAGCAGGATTATAAAAAGTTGATTCTGTTTTAATCCTTACAAAATCATAATTACCTCTTTTGGGAAATGTACTCCCCAGTGGTGCTTCAAAGAGTCCTGAACTTCCAGTCAGTGTCATGGACCCTAATAATTCCGGTTTCGCTAAAGCATATAAAATAGCTACATGTCCACCCAGACTGTTCCCTACCAGATTGAGGCGATCATATCCTTTAAAATCTACAAACTGGTTAACGTGATCAACAAGTCCGGTAACTGATAATTTACGAAGAGGTAATTCAAAAATAGGAAGAAGAGGTACTACCACATTCGCTTTTCCGGCAAATCGATCAATAATACTTTTGAAATTACTCAGGGCTCCAAATAACCCATGCAAAAGCAATAATGTCATTTCCTTATCGGGATCCGTTTCGATATATTTAAAACCTTGTTCCTGACGGGTTACAATATCCATATGACGGATCTCCTGTAGTTAGTTTGGTATGCTGATCTGATTATCTGGTGTTACCCGGATGAGCGAATCAATGTAGAAAAAGTAAGTTAATAAAATGATTCCAATTACCTGATGGAATGCTCCGAATCCTATTGGTATTGAACCCTTACTATTCAATAAGGTCAACACTCCCAGTGTCACCTGCACAACTATAATGGCAACCGACAGGAAAGAAATCCATCGCCACATGGGAGAGGATTGTCGGTACCATCGGACAGCAAAAATGAAGACAAATAGTGCTAGAATATACGCCAGGTTTCTATGTACTACCTGCACAAGCGCAGGCATAAAACCAGATTTATCATACATAAGGAAATTCTTAGTATTCCAATTATCTGCATGGATTACCACATCAGGTACCCATTCACTGTTCATTAAGGGCCATGTAGGATAGCTTAAAGCTGATTTCATTCCAGAAACGAATCCTCCAAACGCAATCTGAACAATAGCAAGAAAAATGATTGTTCTAACTATTCGTTGAAATCCCTGAATAGAATACTTTGTGTAGCCCCTATAGGAAAGCCATGTAAAAAAGAGATAGATAAAAAGTGTCATTCCAAGCCCAAGATGAACAGTGAGTTTGTAGGCGTTGACCCATGGACGATTGATTAGTCCGGAAGCTACCATAATCCACCCGAATACTGCTGCCAAACATGCCAGAATAATAATAACCCCTAGTCTTTTTATCAGCCAGGAATCAAAAGCTTTTAGGAATAAGAAAATTAGAAAAGGGAGTAAAAAAACAAGTCCCATTGTCCGGGCCCAAAGCCGGTGGATATACTCCCAGAAAATAATATACTTATACTCCGAGAGACTGATACCTTTGTTAATTAGCTGATATTGAGGAGTTTGGGCATAAAGATTAAACGCTTCTAGCCATTGCTCAGAATTTAGGGGAGGCAGAGTACCAGTAACGATTTCCCACCGGGTTATGCTCAGGCCGGATCCGGTAAGCCTTGTTATCCCACCTACCAAAATTTGCACCAAAACCATTATGACACCCGCAAGTAACCAAGCTTTTATCCATTTGTGATATTTAGATGAGTTTTTCATAATTGGTCCCCAAAGATAACTTCGGCAAGTTGTTTTTAGATGATTGCTGATATTGATGATATGATTATATAATTACAATACCTTATCATCATTACTAAGGG
>JALYSC010000244.1 GCA_030855005.1 Bacteroidota bacterium
GTAGAGTTTCCAAGCTGTGCAAAAAATCTTCCTGCTTGAAGTTTTTCCGGGTCAAAACTTAAGAGACCCATGATAACGCTTACCCCAAGAGTAACTTGAAAAAATTTAGTCCAAATTTTTTCTCCGTTTAACAAAGAGGTCATCATTATAAAATAGGCAAAGAGGTGAAGGTGGGTGATAAAGCCCTCCATACGCTCAAAATTTGACCAGAAACTTTTGAAAGGATAGATACCGAAAACATCAGCAACAAGAATAATGGCAATAAATGTACTAAATGCTAGAAAAATGCTCGTCAGTCTCGGACGAAACTCAGGAGCTCGTACTGCAAGAATAAAATAGAGAATAAAGGCAATTTCTACCAATAGTCTAAACATTAGGTTTTTGCCTGTAATATAAGGAAAGTACAAATTAGTACTCACAATAAAGGCAACGAGGGGGATAAGAAAAAGGATACCAATAACGGAAAAACGAAGGTAATTGTTGGTCATCTCCCTAATATATATAATAATCTACACCTTTTCAAGCTCTTCTATGATGCATTGTAATGAAGAATACTTTGGAACATATCCCAACTTCCCTGCTTTGTGGCAGAGAGGTATGTACGTATTTTTTAAACCTGTGGGACTTATAAAGACAGCTTCTTCTTTAATTTTGTACTCAAGCCCGAACGATGCATGAAGAGCTTCCAGTAATTCGAATTTGGAAACAGGTTTTACACTATATATATCGTACGCACCATTTATAACTTTCTGCTCCATAAATGCTTCAATAAACCGCCAGAGATCTGCTGCACATACAAAATCGCGAATAATATCTTCCGAGGATGTTTCAAAGACTGTATGATTTTTGATAGCTCCCAAAATTTCCGACATTAAAAATCCTGAATCAATATCAGCAAAACGACTAAAAAAAGAATAGGCCCGGATGTCAACAATGCGAAGATCAGAATGAGCGCGATGCCGCCCTTCGGCTTGAATTTTAGAAAGTGCATACGGACTCTGTTGCCCTTTGACAATCCCACTGCTTAGATATACATACAGAGTCTCGTTATGTTGGGCTAGATTTTCGAGAATCAGATTGTCGAATTTTTCTGTCACCTCTAGCACTGTTTCGGGTGCTTGTGTAAGCACTACTGGATTACCAATTCCAGTGCAGTTTATCACTACGTCGTATGATTCCTTATTAAATGATTCATATGGAAATATACGAGGAACATTTTGAATGCCTGCCCTATGAAAAAATGACATGACTTTCTCTTCCGATCCAGAAAACAGCATTAATTCTATATCTCTCTTAGTAGATAATTCATATGAAAGCGCTCTTCCTATATAACCCGAGACTCCTAGAATAGCAATCCGTTTCATCAGTTAGGATTTTAATTTTGCTTTTAATAATTCGAGCCATTTTTTATCTTCCCCACCAAGATACGGTTGTTGATCGTCCAGCTTGTGACCGTACACCACCTTTGGCTGTAAAGGTGCTTTAATATCAACCATTACTTCGATGAGGGTCGGGGTATTTCCATCTATAATTTTCTTAATCACCGGATCATCCTTTATTACACCTTCTATTCGCACATACCCGAGATTGTAAGTATCCGCAAGCTTTCGTAAGTCGGGATATCCATAGCCCGTTATCGTGGACTGATAATTACCTCTAAAATATAAATCTTGAAACTCTCGCACCATACCTAATGATTTATTGTTAATAATAAAAAGTTTGAGGGGAATATTATTTCTGTCCATTGTCTCTAATTCCTGAATATTAATTTGTAGGCCGCCGTCCCCGCAAATCACCATGTGATGTAATGCGGGGGTTGCACACCATGCCCCAATTGCAGCAGGTAAAGAAAACCCCATCGCCCCCATCCCACCCGAAAACAATATTCTCTGGCCCTCTTTTACTTTCCAGGACTGGGCACACCACATTTGATTCTGCCCCACATCAACTGTGGTCATGGTTTTTGAATTTGTTGCACATGAAAGTTCATGGATAAAAGTATTTGGATCAAGTGTCGTATTACTGTATATCAAAGGCCGACAGAATCGCTTTGATATTTCCCGAATGAAAGTGATCCATTCAGGCTTTTCTGGTGTTCTTAACTCTTTGCTTATAATAAAAAAATCTTTGAGATCCATTTCAAAGGACAAGGTGGACGGTATTGCATAATTAATCGAATGTTTGTCGACATCAACATGTACTAAGTCTGCTTCAGAATTAAAAAACTTGGGATCTCCTGTTTGGCGGATATCGAGACGGGTACCAAGAGCAATAATAAGATCTGCATTAGCAAATGCGATATTTGCATGACGATTGCCATTTGAACCGATAAAACCCACAAGATGTTCATTAGCAGGATACGCATCTACTCCCAGAAGAGAAGTAATGACTGGAAGATTATTATTATGAACAAAACCCTGGAGTTCGGAAGTAGTGTCGGACAATCGAATGCCATTACCGACAATCACAACGGGAGCTTTAGCCTTAAGAAGTAATGACTGAAGCTTTTTCACTTTCGTTTCAAAAAACTTTTTTGGTCGCGTGAATTGCTTTAAGAGTTTTGTATGTTCTTTTGAATCAAAAAAATGTTTGATGGTACCCATGTCAACTTCGGTTCGCTGAATATTAATGGGAATATCAAGCACTACCGCGCCAGGCCTGCCGCTTTTCATAATAAAATGTGCTTTCTCAAGTTCATAGAGCACATCAGTCGCGTCGCGTACTGCAATTGCATATTTAGTGATAGGTTTTACAATACTCACAATATCGGTTTCTTGGAATCCTTCCTGCCGTACAAACTTATTCTTTTTTATATTATCGGTATGGACTTGTCCAACGATAAACATTGCAGGGATGGAATCAAAATAGCTGCTGCCAATTGCAGTCATTAAATTAGTGGCGCCCGGACCGGAAGTTGCGATGGCAACTCCAAAATTACCTCTACTTCTTGAATATCCTTCTGCTGCAAATCCAGCTGCTTGTTCATGATGCATGGGAAAGCATTGGATTCCCGGGCGCATACTAATGGCATCTTCGATAAATGCAATCATGCCACCTGAAAGATCAAATACATGGCTGATTCCGTGCTTCACAAAGAAATCGACAATAACCTCTGCAGTGATTTTATTTTCCGCTTTTTTTGCCATTGCTTTTTTTATCCCATACTTTCCATGGCGCTCTGTTTTCCTTCCACATAGTTTCAAGTTGAATCTTGTCAGAAAGTTTATCCATGGGCATCCAAAATCCATCGTGAGTATAGGCATTGATATTACCCTCACGGGCAAATGTTTCCAGTGGCTCTCTCTCAAGAATAGTATGATCGCCTTCGATATAATCGAAAATAACCGGTTCGAACACGAAGAAGCCCCCATTGACCCTGTTTTTGTTATCAGTTTTTTCACTGAAGGCGGTGATACCATTTTTTCTATTAATAACCACCGTACCAAAACGACCTTCAGGAATGACCGTAGTCATAGTGGCATCAGCTTTATGACTCTTATGATATTCCACAAGCTTATCGACACGGATATCACATACTCCATCACCATAAGTCATCATGAAAGGATTATTGCCAATATATTCCTTAATACGCTTAAGTCTGCCTCCCGTCATGGTGCCATCCCCCGTATCGACAAGGGTTACCTTCCATTTTTCCCCGTTACTCTTATGGAATTCAATTTTATTTTTCTCCAAATCAATGGTCATATCACTGTGATGGAGATAATAATTATTGAACCATTCTTTTATATAATTGCCTTTGTATCCCAAACATATAATAAATTCATTGTAGCCGTAATGAGAATAAATTTTCATGATATGCCACAGTATCGGCATATCACCTATTTCCACCATGGTCTTAGGCTTTACATGCGTTTCTTCGCTTAGTCTCGTACCATATCCTCCTGCCAAAATGACTACTTTCATAAATATTTATTTAAAAAATAATAAGATTTGCTCATTGGTAAAAGTGACGACATCTTCGACATTGTTGTAATAATTTTTATACCAACCGTAGGTCATTTGCAAGGTATCGTTAAAAGCGAGCCGCGGCTTCCATTTAAGTATTGAATGCGCTTTGTTGATGTCAAGCTTCAGATTGTGTGCCTCGTGTTTTGACGAGTCTGGTATATGTTCATGTTCGCCTTCGCCCAAGATTTTTATGGCTTCATCGATAAGTTCTCCGACTGTAACAAAACTTTCATTAGTGGGTCCAAAATTCCACGCACCTGACAATTCAACCTCTCCTTGATACAGCTTTTCTCCTAAAAGCAGATATCCTGAAAGGGGTTCAAGTACATGCTGCCATGGTCGCACTGCATGAGGATTACGACTCTGAATTTTTTCTTTCTTTTCATAGATCGAGCGGACGATATCGGGAATAAGTCTATACTCCGCCCAATCTCCTCCACCAATGACGTTTCCGGCACGCGCAATAGCTACAAGCGTCTGATGTTTTACCTTAAAATCCTTGGGATTAAAAAAAGATTGAATGTAGGAATTTGCGATAATATCAGCGGCAGCTTTACTTGCGCTGTACGGATCATATCCACCTAAGGGATCGTTCTCACGATATGCATAATGCCATTCTTTATTTTCATATACTTTGTCAGTGGTAATAATAACTGCAGATTTTACACTTTCAGTACTGCGCACTGCTTCAAGGACATGGGCGGTCCCCACTACATTCGTTGATATTGTTTTTATGGGATCATCGTAGCTCGTTCTGACAATCGCTTGAGCAGCAAGATGGAATACTATTTCAGGTTTTTCTTCTTTAAAGATTTTGTGTAATACTTCAAAATCACGAATATCAGTAAAATAATTTTTTATTTTTGATTGTATACCCAATACGTCAAACATGTTGGGGGTAGTTTCCGGAGCCAATGAGACACCAACGACTTCCGCACCAAAATTCAAAAGAACCTGGACGAGCCAGGAGCCTTTAAAACCAGTATGGCCCGTTACGAGGACCCTTTTACCCTTGTAGAAATCTTTCATTAATGAAGATACATTACGATTTTAATGGGGATGAGTCAATATTTTCTCCAAGAACAATTTTACCGTCCTCTACGTATTTCATATAGATTTTTAACAAATATCTATGGCTTATTAGGGTATTTTTGGGAAGTGCATCAAAAGAATAAAAACCGGCTCCGTTTTTTGGCACAAACGTGCTTGAAAAATGTGCCACATGGAGCAACGAAAGACCATGTCTGCTATGATCAGTATGTGGACCATTTCCTCTTTGAACCTCAAGCCATCCGATCGGCTGCGGGTCAGTAATGGTAAGGCCTTGAATTGCTACTTCACCTTCTACTAGCCTTTTTTTCGCATCAAGCACTCCTTCCCAGTCGTTAACTACCGTTCCCGGCATATGATAGCCATCATATTCTTTATCCTTTCGATAAACTAAAAATACCCTGTTTTGATCATCAAGAATGCAAAGTTCGATCGCGACAGTAATGAATTTTTTAACAAGCTCATGCCAGA
>JALYSC010000245.1:0-1351 GCA_030855005.1 Bacteroidota bacterium
TTCTCAGTGTCTTCTTTAGTGAAACCACCGCAGATAAGATGGGGAACAGCTTCTACCCCATACTTATGCATGATGGCCGCGCAAATCCCGACAGTGCCGGGACGCTTACGGATGGCTATTTTTTCATAATAACCACTATCATGTTTTTGGTAGACATATTCCTCACGGTGGTACGTCACATCTATAAACGGAGGCTTGAATTCCATCAGCCCATCCAGGAGCTTGAAGATATCCGTCATATTGCCCCCTTTGAGCGGAGGAAGGATTTCGAAGGACATTAAGGTCTTGCCAGGATTTTGGCTGAAGTAGTCAGTGACTTTCATAGTAGGCGGGCGAAGGTAGCGTACAGGCCACAAACGACAAAACCCCGGACCATTGTCCGGGGTATTCATCTTCGCGGACTTGCGTCAACGCTTATTCAGGATCAACATTGTCTTAGTGAGCTGTATGTCTCCGAAACGCAGGGTGTAGTAATACAACCCGGCCGGCCAACTCTCATTACGTATCTTATACTGTTGCTTACCAGAGGAGAAGTGACGCACATGGCTCATCACCTCCTCCCCAATTGCATTGGTTATACTAAGTGTTACTTCTCCCGCTTCTGGTAATTCGAATGGGATAATCGTTTCATCAGTCCATGGATTAGGACGGTTTTGGTGCAATTGCACTTCCTGTGCATCAGCAACTTCTACCGCATTCATCCACTGTAGATTCAAACTGTAGGTTTCATCGTATTCATCATACACCTCACCTTCAAGAAAGGAATTATTAAGAGTAATCATTTCACTCAACCAACCAGATTTCTCAGCCTCTATAGTGAGCGTCATTAATTCTGAAGAGAATACAGGCTCAGTAGCAGTCCAGGAGAATCGTGCGCTGGCTTCATCAGAGACATACATCTCTTCTGTCATGCCTTCTGCAATTGGCTTCACCTGCAATAGTTTAGCAGCATTCATTTTCAATTCCCACTGAGCTCCATTGACCAGGCCTGCAAACTGATGGATATTAAATGTTATATCCACTTTTTCTCCGGCAGTTACATACTGATCAAGTGATGACAAGCTCGTTGAATATTCACTGCGAGGACGAATCATGTTAGCGTGTGCTTCGACTGATCTGTTTAGGTCCCCTACCTTGACACCCATAAAGTTTTCAATAATACCATCTTCATTTACCATGAATGTTGGTGACTCATCGAACGGCCATGGATGATAAGGATCAGGGAAATCATAGGACAGCGGGATAAATCTCCAGGACTTATTATTCGGGAATGATAGTGATATTCCTAGTATCAGTTTTCTTATCTCGATCAGGTCTATCGCTGAGACATTTCCACTGTTGTTGGCATCCG
>JALYSC010000245.1:1361-5172 GCA_030855005.1 Bacteroidota bacterium
GGTCAAGTGTAGTGACACCATTCTTTGGATTATCGTTTCTTCCAGCTTCCAATGTATACATCTGACCTGCAGGTACAACCGGGAAGTGGAAGCTACCATCATTTGTAGTGGTAATCGATCCAAATACTTCACCGGACTTAATCAGGTGGATACCTACATTCGCTACATTCTCATGATCTTCTGGTGTAGACACTACTCCACTTACTCCTCCCATAGGTAATCCGCATACTCCGGATGGATCTGTGAATACAATATTCGTTGAGCAATAATCTTTGTTGCCCCAATTATCCCATACCCAGATATTAATAGGAAGCTCGACTCCCAGCACAAGAATATCATCACAAGTAAATATCCGACTTGGCTGATAGACCGTACCGCTAAATGAGAATCTCAATTCCTGGTCAGGTGTACAATTATCAAAACTGCTGGCATCAAAATCTTTTGCCCAGATAGTGACAGTACCATTCGAAGGCATTGGCACAGTGCTCAATCCATTGATACAAACCGGTGTTGGTTGTTTACAATCTTCAAGCCGGATTTTATCTTCGCAGGTTGTCACGTTACCACAACCATCTATCACTGACCACAATACTCTGTAGTACTGATTTGGATTATTCTTATCGTTGTATTCAAGTCCAAAATTACGCAGAGAAATATTTGAACTTGTTGCTGTGTTCAAATGCAGATCGAAAGTACCATTTGAACCCATTGCGACATCTGTTGGAGGTACAGCGAGGATATAGTTATTACTTCCCGGAGGATAGATCTTGACATCGTATGTGATTTCTGCAGAGCAGATGTCTTCTATATGTTTCCAAAGTTTCACATGTACAAAGCAGGATGTTTCAAAAGAAGGATTGACAATTGGCGTCACTTCTTCACTTGAATCACAGAGCACCTGGATGCCTGGTTCACAGTTGGTAAATAATACTCCGGCATTATCCTTAATCTTCACTATTTGAGTATATCTCCAGATGCCTGAGCCAGTCTGTGTATCATATTGACACCAGTCGATGATAGTCCAGTCTCTGAGGATCTTCACACATGCTCCTTCTGTATGTTCGAATCTGCGCTCTTTCAGATTGATGCCGATATGTGCGCAAGCTTCATTTAGAATAATTGGATAGATAGTATCCGGCAGACCACAATGATCAAGTTCGATATCTGCAGGCCAGACTACATCATCATTTGGATCCTGTGGATTCAATTCATTAATGTAGAATGGATTGAAATTGACCACCCATATACGTTGTGTACAGAATCCTATTCTACCGGAAGGATCTGTTGCAGTAAATCTCCTTTGTATCAATTTAACCGCACCTTCAGGAGCTCCTGCAGGCAAATCATCTCCACTGCAATCATCGATAACAGTAACTCGGATATCCATTTCAAGATTACAATTGTCATACACATATCCATCTATTCCCCAGTAATGTGGCTGTTGGAAATTTGGATTTCCCGGATCGTTGATATAGATAGGCTGACGTGCAGACTCATCATATGTAAATCCATCGACCACAGTACCAAAAGTTCTGTTATCAGGATGCTCTAAGACATTCGGATCAAACCAAAAGTCGCAGCTAACGGTGATATCAGGAGGACATGTAATAAGCGGTGATAATTTATCCTGTACTTCCACTTCCACCATACAGTAATTCACATTACCATGCTGGTCAGTCACTTCAAGCTGAACGAGAATATAATTTTCTGTTACATCGCAGCATGAAAATGGAACATATTCATTGTATAAAGTACCCTGATCAAATGCATCTACATCACCATCTGGTATGTGTGAATGTCCGCTTCCTGTCCAGTCAAAACTGATACAGCTTGACATACGACGTGCTCTGAAAGTGACCGGTCCGCAATTATCAAAACTAACATCATCAAGTGTCGTTGCAGGCAATAGTGCAACACCCATAGGATCCTGGTTATTGATTGCTATTACAGTATGTTTATCACAATATGCAGTTGGAGGTGTATTGTCAAACAATTCTATTGAAGTTTCACAAATAGTTAGGTTACCACAAGCATCACGCACCTTCCAGGTGATATGATACAAGCCTATAATTAGATGTGGCAATGTGTACTGTCCATTGACAGGTTGAATAATCTGGCTATTGTATATAAGTTCGTATGTAAGTGGTTCGCTTCCACACTCATCATAAGAAGGTGGTGGTGTCAGGGTGATGGCTGCTCCGCATTCATTGAAATCAGCAGGTACCTGAATCACTTCCACACATTCTACTACAGGAGGAACTGTATCAGCTACGTTGATGATTTGCTCATGATCGATGATCTGACCTGTACACCAATCAACAAGACTCCAGTCGCGTTTTACTGCATAAGAAGATCCACAGTATCCTACTACTTTATCTATGTAACCGATGAAAAATGTACCGCAGAATGGTCCTTCTATACCTCCGATACAATCCGGATCAGGAGTTCCGTCAGGACGAATACAAAGGTTACCACAATAAATAGTAGTATCGTTTGGCAAAACAAAGTCATCAATAAGACCTCTCAGCAGGAAGAGTTGCTCGGTACAAGTAACAGAGTGACCGCTTTCATCCACAGCTACCCATGTTCTGGTTATGATTCTGGAATAAATTCCATCGCACATAAAGGCTTGTTCAGTATCAGTATAGCTTATCACAGTAGCCCCACAATTATCGATTCCAATTACCTGGAATTTATTGCCACCTAGTGGTGTCACAACAGCTTCCGGAGGAACCGGGAAATGTGGAATTGCCTGTGGAGCGATATCATCCGTACAATCTAGTGTGATATCACTGCAAGTCAGTGTTGGAGGCAATTTATCTTCAATCAATAACTGGCTGCAGCAATAATTTCCATTGGATGGATCAGTGATACAAGCTTCGAGGTATTGATTGATCCATGGCTCTGCGAATAATACTCCATTTTCAAATACAACATTTGGGTTAGTAAATGTGATAATGTAATCATCATAGCATCCGTAATGATCTCCTTCGAGGAGCATATCTGCATTGATCACGGCTTCGCATTCGAACACAACAGATACATGTATTTCATCCTGGCATGCAAGTGGTATGCCACCAACAAATTCAAGTACTTCGACATCAAATCCACACTCCAGTGTATAACCGAGTTGATCAGTGATGGAATATAAAAGATGAGTTGTTCCAATTGGGAAATCATCACCAGAAGTAAGACCTGTACCATCAATCTGTGTCATGACAGGATCCTGTCCGCAAAGTCCCTGAGGATTCATTACATAAGTTACACCTGCAGAACATTCACCGGGCTCCAGATTTACAACTATATTTTGAGGACAATCGATCAGGAAGAGACCACCATCAAGAATGACAGTTACTTCTTCAACTGTTACATTTCCCTGATCGTCAGTAGCAGTGATTGTCAGAAGAACTTCTGAGCTGGTCATAAAGTCTTCGCAGGTAAATAATTCCTGGCTTAATGACAACTCAACATCTGAATCACAATTATCATTTACCTGCAGAACAACATCATTTACATTAATTGTTATTTCAGATCCCTGTGCAAAAGTGATGTGTTTGTCCTGTACGATAATTTCTGGCTTTACATTATCTACCAGGGTGATCATCTGAGTTTTTTCTTCTTTGTGGCCGCAGTAGTCGATCGCGATCCACTTACGGGCATATAGGTAAGGCTGTACTTCACCAATCTCTTCACTATAGGTTGTGTCGATGAGGTAAGCACATGCATTATTTGGCATAGATAAGTTACCTGTCAGAGTAAGATTCATCACATCAGCATCGCAGGGAATTTCCAGGTCTTCCGGGAATTCAAT
>JALYSC010000245.1:5182-5481 GCA_030855005.1 Bacteroidota bacterium
CCTCTGTATTGATGAGCCTACATTTCCGCAAGGATCCGTCAGAGACCAAATACGGTGGATGATTGGATTTGCATCACAGTTTTCTATGTTATGGAAATCATCTTTGTATGATATGGATACGTCCTGCAGATTGGCGCAATTGTCAGTATAGACATCGACCTCTCCTGTCAAATCAAAATCCAAAGGATGATCTATACAGTCAATTGAAATATCAAATGGAGTATAGAAAATCGGAGCCAGTGTATCGATAAACTGTATTTGTTGTATTGCCGTTGAGAAATTGCCACACAAGTCAGTTG
>JALYSC010000004.1:0-469 GCA_030855005.1 Bacteroidota bacterium
ATCTGCCACGAAGAAAACAAGTCCACACAGTTTTGATGTACGCATTCATAAACTGAATGAAATTCAAAGAGGCTGGGTGAATTATTTCCGAATGGCGAGCATGGTTGGTAAACTCAGGGATGTAGAAGCGAGTGCTTCCTCCTTTCTTTTTGGCTGTCTTAAGACAATAAATTTAAGTTCACCATATTCTTCTTTTGGAATTTGCTCAATTATCGTTTCTATGTCGTTGATAGAACAAACATGATCGGAAGTTTCTCTTGTCGATTCGATTATGAACAAAAATTCGTGTTCATTAATTGTTCTTTTGATTTTCTTATACTCAACAAGTCTTTCGTAAAAAACCTTCAAAGTCCCACATGGTTTTGGTATGGTCAATTTGTTGTTTTGTCCATAACCCTGTTTGGAGGTTCCGATGTGTTTGTTTCGTCTTATTGGATTGATCACTGTCTATGAAAAATTTCTGCTAACG
>JALYSC010000004.1:479-11230 GCA_030855005.1 Bacteroidota bacterium
ACTTTATGGTTCACGCTGTTACTGCCCAAAATTTATTTTCTTCAAAGCTTCTATTTGCCTGTATAGGGTGTAATGGTTCAAAAAATGAAAAAATCATCTTCCTTGTCCACTTTTTTATGCCGTGAACCCCTAAAATATTGATTATTCTTCGAAGATTGTAAACCAGGTATATTAGACCGAACTCTCCGTCATTTTTTCGGAGTCCTTTAAGGAGTGCGTGATCATATCCCCACTGACGCTTTATTGTTCCGAAGATATGCTCTACAATTTGTTGACGGGCTGCATAGATCTCCGGATGTGCCTTGACTCGTTTTTTATTTCGTTCCGCTGATTCAGCATATTCACTTCGTTCAAGGATCCTGCCTTTGGGGTTCAAGGTGCAGGATGCAAGAGCAGGACAATTTTTGCATTTTGAAGTTTTATAATGCTTGATCCGGGTGATGTTTTCATCGTATTTTCTACCATACCATTGACCGTTGGATTTCAAGTCCTGGCCTTCTGGACAGGTATAGGTATCTAATTTTTTATTGTAACGGAATTTTTCTCCATAGTACTCAGGTGTGGGTATGGGGCTGTTGCGTGGAGCATCCGGTACGGCTACAAAGGTGATCACATTTTCTGCGGCACAAACACTAAGTTGCTCACCGTTATGATATCCCTTATCAGCTAAGACAATGATTGATTTCTTTCCGAATATTTTCTTTGCTCTGAGTGCCATGGGGAGCAATGCTTTCTTGTCATTTCGGTTTGTAGGCAAATATTCCACGACCAGATTATGCATGTCATCCACCACAGTCTGGACATTGAAAGCAACTTCGATCACCTGTCCATGAATCACCATAGCTCGTGAATCAGGATCTGTAGTGGAGATCTGTTCCTGGCCTGTATCCTTTAATTGTTTCTACAGTTTTTTATACTTGCGCTTTTGTCGACGTTGATGAGCCAACTTTTGTTCCTTGACGGCCGCTTCGGATTCGCTTAGATCTGATGCATCGAGCTCTTGAATATACTGTCCAATCTTTTCATCGATGTAAGCAAGCTGTCGTTTGATTTTCTTTTGATTGAAGTTGTTCTTTTTGGAATTGACGGCACGGAACTTACTTCCATCAATGGCAACAGTTTTGCGACCGAGGAATCCGCTTTTGTTCAAGCCTGCCACAAAATGGAGAAATGTATTCCTGAACGCCACAGGGTTTGCTGCTCTGAAGCCTGCAATAGTACGAAAGCAAGGGCGAATTCCTTTCAACAACCAAATGAGTTCGATATTTCGTTCACATTCTCTTTCCAACAGAAGCGAAGTGCGAATCCTATTCAAATAGCCATAAAGATATAATTTGAATAAATCCCTCGGATGATACATAGGGCGAACTTCCTCATCTGGTTTATGATCTAAAAAACCGTATTCATTTAGCGGAAGCGCATCAACAAAAGCATCAATAATTCGTACTTTTGAGTCATCTGAAATAATCTCATCAATGCACTGAGGAAATAAAACAGATTGCTTGCGGTCAAACCCTTTAATGTATTTCATGTGAAATGAATTAATACATCAAATTACAAAACAACAAACATATATTTTAAATAAATTATATGTTATTTTCAGGAAAATTGGGATTTTTGCACAGTCTGACGATCTGGTCTACCCGCCGACAGGACGCGTATGTAGAGATCTTCTTCTAGGTAGCTGTCTTCAAATTTACGATTATTCATTGTTAATTCGAAAAACCCTGCTGGCGAGTAGGCTATGTTAGATGATGTTGTAATTTGCCAATGATTCAGGAGGCTGTAATTGTTCATTAAATCGGTTGATAAGTAATTGTGTAATCATATTCATTTTAGTACAAATCAAAATACTCCGGTTGTCAATGTATTCTATTAATATAGCCTTGAGCCGAAGGACGGGTCCGTCCTCTTTTTGATAAAGTATGCTTTCATAATCCCAAATACCACAACCGCTTAATCCTACTGGTCTTGGTGCATTGTTTATTTCATTTGTATTGAGCCTAGAAATTTTATTTCTAGTAAATCTAACTTGAATTGTCCATGGCTTATCGACTTCTTTAATTGGATGAGTTGTTTGTTTTGTCAGAAACTTAAATGGTGTGGTTTGGATCTTTTTTTTACCCTTCAATAATTTTGTTTTCGAATTAGGATATCCGTACACAATGTATAGTTCATTTTTATTATAATAATCAAGATTGTAAGTAGTAATATCAAAGTAGTCCTTCTTTAATTTGTCTATAACTGGAAATAGGGCTTCGTTCAACTGAATAATTGCAATATCTGTTCGGTTTGAAACTTCATTTTTGTGTATTTCTGAGATGATACATTCTCCAGCAACTGTAATTCCTCCGCTCCCAGGATCAAGTATGAATATTGAATCTCTTGGATTGTCTATAAAAACATGAGCAGCAGTAATAAGATATCGATTACTATATGTTTTTATTAGGACAGCACTAGATGCCGGGATTGGCGGTTTGTCTTTATCATATAAATAAAGCTGGAGCGTAAACCTTTCAACCATCAAACTTGCATCACCAATTATTTGAATAAAATATTGCTCGTGGTTCGTAATCATAATATTAGCTAACACGTAAATATACGCACTCCAATATACCAGCATTCACCTGATAATCACTGTTGTGTTGTTGCACTTTTCAATATGTGCATTGCGGCAATACAGAACGGTGGTTATGCTGAAGCACATGGTTGATCGTTAGCTGGTCGAGTGTCTACCTACTTAATCACGTAACGAAATCCCACATACCACTCCCTCCCAAAAATCGGCCCCCAGATCAATCCGCTATCGAAATACGGACTATATGGATGATCAGCATCTACAATAACGGGTGACTGTTTATAATTTGCTATATTCTCTACACCGGCATACAACTCAAAATTCTTACTGAAGACACGTGTCAATTGGCCATTAAACAACCAATAGGATGGAGATTGTTTTGCCAGTTGGAATGCTTCCGGATTTGTATCCGTATCTGGAATCCGCTGCGATCCGGTCAGATGTCCAGTCAGACTTACTCTCCAATGACCCCTATAAGTAGCCACGCTGGATACATAAGAAAGATTTGCAAATAACCGATATGCAGGAGTGAAGATTTGTCTGCGTAGACCCTCATTCCTATAGGTGATTCTTGAGTCCTGCCATTTATATGCAACCTTGGCATCCAATCGCTTCAGCAATTCATACTGCGCTTCAATTTGAAATGTATTTGCGTACGAATTTCCCTCAAGATTATAAATCCATAATTGCTGTGGACTGATATCGAGATCAACAATAGTACGATCAGTAAATCGCGTATGGAAAAAATCCACTGCCAGTAATCCACTTCTGTAATCAATAGAAAATTCCTGCGAATAGCTTACACCCATATTCCATGCCTGCTCCATATTCAATCCATATGGTTTTTCAGAATTCGTCTCCCCATCAAATTTCCATTGACGGGAACTTGCCAGCAGACCAAGATTTTCTGCTACAGGAAGTGATGTCCTCATGCCTTTACCCACAGAAGCCCTGAATACAGTCTGTTCTGAAGGAGCATATCTGAAATGCAGTCGAGGATTAAACAGCAACCCATAAATACTGTGTTGATCAGCTCTTACCCCTGCTACAAGTGTCACCCGGTCATCAGGCTTATATGTATATTCAAAAAAAGCCCCGGGGACTATTTCCTTGAATGCAAATTGATTGGGCCCAAATCTTTCATCGTAATCATCATATCTAAAACTTAATCCTGTCACATATTGATGTCTTGAATCAGAAATGATAGACTGATACAACCAATTACCAGAAAGTGATATCTGCTTTCCATCATAAATATTATTTCCTATCGATGCAGACTGTAACTGCCGCGTGAATCCCCATTGTGATCCGATAGAATTATATCTCTTTTTCGGAAAGAGGTATCCTATTTTCATCATCGCAGTGAGACGTTCACCATCGATGTCAGCGGTATAATGTCCGGGTTCATCCTCCCGATGTGAAGCATGGCCTCCCTGTTTTGCATCCTTCAGCCATTGCACATTCAATTGCCCTTCAAGACCGGTTTTATTATTATGATAGTCCCAGCGATTTGCAAAAGTGATGAGATCTCCTTCAGGCATATCAGCAAATCCATCATTATTGCGATCATGCTTTTTCGGATAGATACTATAGTGACCCAGCAATGCCGTAGCAAACATTGGACTGATCTGCGTCTTTGTAAAAAGATTTAACTCTGATCGATAGGATTCATTGAAATAACCATTGAGCAATAATTTGTCTTCGTCATTCGGTTTCTTCAATTCTACATTGATCTGACCTGTCATGCTTTCATAACCCTGTATCACGGAACCTGCGCCCTTGCTGATCTGTATGGATTCTATCCATGCACCAGGTGTGTATAGTAAGCCATAGGGTATTGCAAGGCCTCTTACACACGGCATTTGTTCCTGGCTGATCAAACTATATTTTCCTGACAGGCCTAACATTTGGATTTCTTTCGCACCTGTCACTGCATCTGTGAAGCTCACATCAATTGTTGCATTTGTTTCAAAACTTTCGGAGAGATTACAGCAAGCCGCTTTGAATAATTCTTCTTTCGAAATATTCTGAACCTGTAACGGATCCAGGAAAGAAACTTCAGTAGACCGTTTGTGATGTGCTACGACTACTTCTCCAAGGATATTGTTTTGCTCTTTAAAGACAACAGAGATATACTGACCTGGAGTTACCTTAACGGTATCCGTATCATATCCCAAATACCGAAATGCGAGTTGATCACCGTCTTCAGTGGCATGTGGGATAAAGAAATAGCCAGTGGAATCCGAGTTTGTGTTAACCTGGCTTTTGAGCCAATATACCTGCACAAACTCAAGTGGCACAAATGAGCCATCCTGTTTTTCTTCCATTACGACACCGCGCACAGATATGTCCTGCGTGAAGACTTTCGTCACAAACGTGAGCGAAGCCAGCAACAGGAGGAGTATATGTTTCATGCGCTTAGTGCTTATCCGTATCGCTCACATACTGGCAGCATGTGGGAAGCTTTGCATAGCCTTTTGGATCAGCTTCCATGACATCTGATTTGTAACCCGCTTTAGCGACAGCAGCAGCCACATTTTCTTTAGTCATTTTGGATGAGCCTGCCAACGCAAGTACATTGGATTGTTTGTCCCACTCTGCTTTCTTGACACCTTTGGCATCCATTGCAGCAAGTTCAATGCGATTTTTACAGTCTTCGCAGACACCATATACTTTGAAGCTGATTGCCTGATCACCCGACTGCGCAGAAGCTACAGAAATAAGACCTATCAAAAAAAAGAGTACGAGTGATATATGAGAAATGAAAGATTTCATGATAATGCAGTATTTGAAATTGAATTTGAAAATGAGGTAGAACAAAAATGATTCCATTTGATGGAATGCAGGATGCAGGGAGCAACCTGATGCGCATTTCAGGCGTAATAAATAAGCGAGTGGCAGCGAATATATATTGGCGGACCGCTGTCTTTGTAGTCAGCTGAAAGAATTACCTGTGGATCAATCTCAAACTTAATTTTACGAATTGGATAATTTGAAACAATGGGTGTAAACTGAAGGTCCCATTTAGCAATTTGCTGAGCGACAGAAACCACATTCTGCAGCAGGACTGTCAGCAATCCTTTGGAGTGTTATCACAGGATCCTTTTGCTTCCTTGCGGCAACAGGCAGAGGAAGTTGTTTTTTCAGCATGTTCGTTACACCCGGGTGAGAACAGAACAGATATCGATTCCAACATCCCCTGGCAATAATGCGCATGCACGGGCAGACCCACCTGCGACAGGAGAATCAGGCCAGTAAGCGCATATGATAAAAACGGGCGTGCCATAAGGTGGTAAAATTAGGAGGAAAACCTGGGATTGAATGCTATAGACATGTTAAGACAGCACTCTTTCACTTTGAATAAGATTAATACGTTGATTCCTGGTATACACCAGACTGGCTCCCAGTGTCACCAGTTCCTTGTTTTCTAAAAGAGATAATTAACCCATCAAATTACTGTCGGGCGCTTTTCATGTAATCGAATAGCGTAATCGGCAATTTAAATATATGTTAATGAAATCCGGCTCTGCATTGATTCGCTTAAATTTATCTCCTATGCTTTTCCAAATACTATTATCCTTCTTCCTTTTTACAAAACCTGCTGCTTCGACATCAACTCAGGTTTCTTCAGACAGCCTGACTGTTTATGTATTTCTGCTCAATGAATGTGTCATCAGCCAGTTTTACACACCACAGCTCTCGGATTTTTATAAAAAATACCATGATCAGAAAGTTGGCTTTATTGGTTATTTCCCCAGCTTCAATGATAAACCTGACGCTATTGAAGCTTTTGGAAAAAAATACAAAATCGATTTCCCCCTAAAACAGGATTATTATAAAGACTGGTCAAAAAAAATGGGAGTTACCATCACACCTGAAGTTGCCGTTTGGGATCACCGCACCGACCGGCTTATCTATCGTGGGAGAATAGATGATAGTTATGTGCGGGTGGGAAAACGAAAGACACATCCACAAAGCCCGGACCTGAAAAATATTATTGACGGATGGCTGTTAAACCAAACACCGGATACCCTTGTCCAAACGCAAGCGGTAGGATGTTTTATCAGTTTTAAAGACGCTCTGTTGAGAGAGTGAGAGGGTGAGAGGGTGAGAGGGTGAGACTCTTAATGCCAGATGCCAGATTCCGGACTCTGGATACATCCGTGTTATTTACTGCGTCATGAGTCTGGTATCTGGCATCAGACGTCTGGCATCACAAACTTCATTACGTGTAGCAAAGACATTCTCCACTTCAGGATCAAAAGAGACGGAGCCTAAAGCCTCAATCTTAAATTGTAAATTGGCTCCCCAAGAATAGTCCGAAATCCGAAATCGCAAATAAAAATTCACCAAATGAGATCCCAACTGCCTCTATTAATCCTGTGTATACTTACCGTAAATGCATCCTCCCAGGATGTGACCTTTGCCAAGGACATCGCGCCTATCATTTATAACAATTGCACCAAGTGCCATCGTCCCAATGAGATCGCTCCGTTCTCCATGACCAATTACGATGAAGTTCTTCCCTGGGCGCCTTCGATCAAGTATGTAACCTCCATCCGATACATGCCGCCATGGAAAGCAGATCCGCATTTCTCCCGCTTCATTGGCGAGCGAGTACTGACAGAAGAACAAATAGCTCTGATAGGTGAATGGGTTGATAATGGTTCGCCTTACGGTAATGCTGCTGAAGAGCCAGCCTTGCCTAATTTCCCCACAGGATCACAAGTGGGTACACCTGATCTGGTCCTCAAGATGTCAGAATCATTTGTACACCAGGGTGGCAACGAGGATGAATATCGTGTTTTCGTTTTGCCAACCGGATTGACACAGGACAAACAGATCTCTACGATTGAGCTTCGTCCCGGAAATAAAAAAGTTCTTCACCATGCATTGTTTGCATACGATGTGACCGGCACTGCCCAGGCAATGGATGATGCCGATCCTAAATATGGTTATGATGGTTTCGGTGGATTCGGAATTGATGAAGCATTGAACAATATGTTCCCCGGTTATGTGCCAGGCCAAAAACCTGTACCGTATCCCGAAGGTCTTGGACAAATCCTGCCTGCCGGCGCAGACTTATTGATGCAGGTACATTATGGCCCAACGCCGGTTGAGACAACAGACAGCTCAACTGTCAATGTTTTCTTTAAAAAAGAACCAGTAGAAAGACAGGTTCAGAACCTGATCTTTCTGCCAATCGATCCATTTCTCACTAGCGATTTTTTCCTGATGCCTCCTAACCAGGTGAAGACATTCCACACGAAATTTACAACACCGATCAAAGTGAGTGTTTTCGCTATCTGGCCACATGCACATCTGCTTAACAAGAGCTATGAAGTATTTGCTGTACACCCTAATGGCGATACCACAAATATGATCCGAATTCCTGATTGGGATTTCAACTGGCAGGGTGTATATAGTTTCAAAAAATTCATCGTATTGGAGCCGGGCACTACAATTCATGCCATTGTGACCTATGATAATACCACCAACAATCCAAGTAATCCAAATACACCACCAACGTGGGTATCATGGGGAGAAAAGACGACGGATGAAATGCTATTCATGCCAATCAATTTTGTGGTGTATCAAAATGGTGATGAAGATATTCAGCTTGATGATGAGACTACAGCTGTAGATGATCCTGATATTCGATTCGTGAATCATTATCTAGCTCCGATCAATCCAAATCCGGCCAGGGATAAAGCCTTTATCAATTATTCACTTGAGCATGCAGATCATATCACCATACGGGTACTCGATATTGAGGGTAATGTTGTGACCAACATGGCTTCTGATGAATGGAGTGCAGCAGGTGCACATATACGTGAACTGAATCTCAATGAGTATCCTGCAGGCGCATATTTCGTCCAGTTGCTCGGAACGAACTTTGTGCAGGCCCAGAAAATGGTTGTTACCAGGTAAGAAATTAAATACCAGGTTTGGTTTTTGTTGATTCGTGAATGTTGATTTGCATCACATGCTTCTCTCATACTCAAAGTATTTTGTGAATCAATGAAATACCCAGTATAACCTTTTTGGCTTTCTCATCTATATTCATGACCTTGTAATCACAATGGCAAGCCTATGAATGGAAAAAAAATAACATTTCTGGGAATCAGCTCAGGGATCTGTGCTCCAACGGCAAAGGGTCAGATCGGTGCTGATATGGGCTTTGAGGCCATTCGAGCAGAAGCACTCGCATCTAAAGGACCTGCCAAGCCAGGCGCTTTTGATCCGCGTAAAATTTTCATTGATAACGAGACAGAAAATATCGTCACTGCAAAAGATCTCTACGATTATATCGATGAGATGGATAATTCCGATGTGTTTTTCCAGGATCTTGAAGAACAACCTAAAGATCCTTTTGCCAATACAAGATTTGCACGTCACATCGGGTATCTGATTGATATTTTTAAAAAGATAAAAAGCAAAGTATACGAGACGCTTAAGTACAAAGAGTTTCCATTCATCATTGCAGGCGATCACTCTACTGCTGCAGCTACAATCGGTGGGATCAAAAAGTATTTAGGAAAGTATGAGCCCGGAAAAAAACTGGGTGTCATCTGGGTTGATGCACATGTAGACGCCAACAGTCCTTTTTCCACCCCCTCAGGTAATATGCATGGAATGCCGGTAGGCATGTCTTGTGGTATTAAGGTAAACCTGGATCCATTGCGTATCAGCACGGATAAAAAATCACAGCATGAATCGAAACGAATTGATACAATTCGTCGCGAAGACATTCTTGACAAGTGGACGCAATTATTTGTCGATCCCAAAGACAGGGATAACCTGGAGAATTATGATTTTGTATTTATTGGTATACGGGATTATCAACCGCATGAACGACAATTTCTATTAGGCCGCGATATTGATTCATTGCCAAGTTCACGCCCTGCACCAAAGCAACCAACGTTGCATTATAAATTTAGTGATGGTGAAAACGCAGCGGGCGACATTGAAAACTATTATCCTAAAATTCGCAATCACCAAAACGAACCAAAATCGATTCAACAGGTGGCGGAAGAAACGATCGCTTATTTCAAAGCAAATAAATATGATTACATCTATGTATCATTTGACATCGATGCAATCACAGGATATAATCTAAAAGAAGTCGATACGCAGCAGGAAGCCTACCAGGCAATGGTACGTGAAGCTGTCAAAGAACCCATTTTCGGTACAGGTACTCCTGTCGAACACGGTCTGTCATTGGCAGATGCCAAGTATTTATTAAATTATTTTATGAATGTGCAAAAGGATGTGCCGGTGATCGCTTTCGAAATTGTCGAAGTCACACCACTCCTGGATATTCAAAATCGTACTGCACGTACAGCATTTGACATCATCAAATTATTGATGCACCCTCCCTCAGCACTAGTCAAAAAAACACGTAATGGCCAAAAGTAAGAGCTCTAAAAAAGAGCCTGCATCTCCACACAATAGTTATAGTCAACTCATCCGTCAGACATTTGATTTTCCCAGGCTTGAACTAGCTGAGAAAAACGGTGAATTATATTTCCATGGCATCCGCCTGATAGACCTTGTAAAAAAATATGGTTCACCCTTACGTCTTTCCTATCTGCCCAAGATCAGCGAACAGATTGAATCCGCAGTCAGCCTGTTTAACAGCCAAATAAAAAAACAAAAATATTCAGGGCGATATCATTATTGCTTTAGCACCAAGAGTTCGCAGTTTAAATTCGTCATTGACGAAGTGTTTAACAATGAAGTCAATATTGAGACCTCATCAGAATTTGACTTTGATATCATTGATAAATTGATCGAAGAAAAGAAGATCAATAAAAAGACATACATCATAGCCAATGGCTTTAAACAGCCGGGATATCTGAAACGGATCGTGGATCTGAATGCAAAAGGATTTTCCAAAACAATTTGCATTCTCGATAACAGGGAAGAGCTGGAGCAATTAAAAAAACTCAATAATACACCGTTGAAATTGGGTATCCGTCTTGCTATTGCAGAACATCCCACATCGGATATCTATATGTCCCGTCATGGTATGAAGACCACTGAGGTAGTAGAATTCTACAAGCAGAAAATCGAAGCAGATAAAAATCTCGATTTGCGCATGGTGAGTTTTTATATTGAGAATGGAATGTCTGATACAGCTTACTACTGGAGTGAGCTTGAGCGGCATGTG
>JALYSC010000004.1:11240-19894 GCA_030855005.1 Bacteroidota bacterium
GTGCATACGTATTGTGATCTGCGAAAAGTTTGCAGCACTCTCGACGCATTTAATATTGGTGGCGGTTTGAAAATTCACGAAGCACTTGATGAAGAAATTCCATACGCTTATCTCATTGAAGAAATCGTTGCTACCATTAAAAAGATTTGCCAGGAACGCAAAGTACCTGAGCCAAACATCTTTACGGAATTCGGTTCACATACTGTCGGTGAAAGTGGGGCAATCATTTACTCTGTTATCGGACAGAAACAACAGAATGATTTTGAGCGATGGTATACGATTGATAGTTCATTCATCACCACGCTGCCGGAGATTTGGGGCATCAAGCAGAAATTTATCATGCTGCCACTTAACTACTGGAACAAAGCATATCAGCGCATCCATCTCGGAGGCATCACTAATGATGCAATGGATTATTATAAAATTGAAAAAAGCGAAAACCAAATATTTCTACCTGATGTAGGTCCTGATGAAAAGCTTATCATTGGATTTTTTCATACAGGAGCATATCAGGAAGCACTCGGCGGATATGGTGGTATACAACATTGCCTGACGCCCGCACCTCGACATATTGTTATCAATAAAAAGAATGGTAAACTGGTTTATGAAGTATTTTCAGAAGAACAGGATTCTGCGAGTATGATGAAGACGTTGGGATACTAGTAAAAGCAGGGCATTGCAGGGCATGGCAGGAAGTTGCTGAGTTTTTACGCTGATAAACGCAGAATTATTTAAAAATGAATTTTCGCAGATTTGATTTTACCTAAAGATCACTTCGACTCCGCTCAGTGACCGAGAAAGTTTTTACGCGAATTGCGCAGATATTATTTAAAAATGAATTTTCGCAGATTTGATCTTCCCATTAGGATGATCTTGCGGTCGTTGAGCGGAGCCGAAACGCCCGCAAGATGTTCGCAGATTTGATTTGCCAGTCAGATTATTTCTACGGTCGTTGGACGGAGTCGAAACATCCTCAGGCAAATATGTTAATAGTCAAAAATTTATGCACAGTTTTTCACCAATTATTTTCAAACCAGGAATACAGTTTCAGCTCTTAAGACCCTAAACTTTTTAACTTTTATCTGTTAGCTTTTATCTTTTAAAGAGTTCACCGAAACAACGCTCCCTGAGGCGTCAATGTAATGTCGGATCCCTCCGCTAAAAAAGCAGAAGTCGGTTTGGCATCACTCAGAAAAGCAAACTGCTCACCATACGCCTTTCCAAAATCCAAATTGACCTTGTATTCGATAGTTGGATATACTCTCCAGCGTGGATGCAGGACCTCATACTCAAGGGTCTTTTTTGGATTCACTTTTGAGTAGCCCCAATACTGAGAAGTCATGAATTCCATCTCACTGCCGACAGCCATTTCTTCAGCCTGTGTACCGCAATTAATTTCAAATGTATTCCATCCCGAATTTTTAAAACTATAACTCGCAGTTAATATATCATCGCCATTGGTATGTACAGAATATCGAAGTGGAACAGTATGATAAGGCTCAGAAAAAAATGTATTTGCTATAATGGTAACCATCGGGAGAGAAACCATTTCTTTAATAAACACAACACCATATCGCCACTCATTGCCTATTTTCCGCCTAACATAAAATCGCAAATTGATTTCTCCAAAATTGGTGTGATATGGAATCCTAAACCCTTTAAATCTTAGATTCAGAAATTGAAACCCAATCAAACTAACATAACACTCACCATTCCATCGGGCATATTCAGTACGCGCAGGCAGATATGGGTCCAACAACCTGGAGTCAACAGGATAGTTGATAAGCAATAAATTTTTCCAGTGGGACCGAATAGCAGGCTTTTTTTCCATAAGTTAAATACCTGCGGCTTTTAGACCCTCGATGACTTTATTGATGTGAATTCCTTCATTGCGAAATGCAATTCGTTTCGTACCAGGTTCACGTATGTTACCACCACTATGATGCAATGCGATGAGATGCCATTGATCATCAAACACAGGTGAACCAGAAGATCCGGGAAGCGTATCGGTCAAATATTGCACGACATTCTCATCAGCATATCGGACATAGTTATGATGCAAGGCAATCTGCTTGTGAAGTCCATTAGGATGCTGAATAATAGTTACACGCTGATTTTTTTTAATCGTGTTTTCTTTTAGATCCAGCGCACCCCATTCACTGTTAGCATCTCCCTTAAGACGTATTGCGGTCCAGTCATCTTTATCTTTCGGACTGGTAGCAAATCCATTTGCCGGATCAAGTGCATATTCTTTGACTTTCAAATCAAGTCCTTCTGCATTGCGCTGATAATTGAATTGCACTTTTGCATCTAGAGCAACAGCTTTATTGCCAATGACATGATTATTGGTGATGATGATATTATCACGAACCAGAAATCCACTACCTGTTGCTCCATCCGGTAATTCTATGCGGACGACCGCAGCGGCTCGAATTAATCCAGTTTCTAGATAAGCAATATCAAGAAGCGTACTTTCTTTTCCAATAATTTTTTCATAGGAATCCTGCTCTTCCTCATCTTCTTTCCAGTCATCTGCCTTGTCCAGGATAGCATCTGAAATAATTCCGGAAAGAGCGCCATCAAGTGCACCCTGCAGTGCGATGTCTTCAGGATAATCCTGCAACGCACATTGTATCAATTGATCTACTCTGCCTTCTTTGACTGCTTCATCAAGAATGTAAAACCAATTGGTCACAGCTTTATCGTGAAAACCAATATTAATGATATTCAAGCCGGCACGTTTGGCCACAGGTAATGAATCTGACTTAAACGGGTAAAAGCCTGCTAACAGGTAATTGAGATTCGTCAGATTCTGATTCCACGCCATGGAAATAGATTAATTCCCGTAATCATTGATGGATGCCCGGGGTATTAGAAATTAAATCCGAGGCTAAATTGCATCGAACTGCTTTTATCGTTATCCGAACGCGGAATTAAAGTCCCGTTTGAGAGTGAACTCTTGGAAACGTCATAAAAATTATTAGTTACATCGTTCAAGCCAATAATATACTTGCCGCTGATAAATAGCCCATCATTCAAATAATATGCAAGTCCTAAATTAATACCAAAATCAAGTGTTTTGTAAAAACTTCCATCCTTGCTGTCAAAATCATAATATGCACCCAGGAACTCAGGGACGTCATAAGGGATGCCATCCACGCTGATGATATTGTTATCAGGAGACGCTTCGCGGGCTTCATCTTTGCGGTAGTTGTGATTGAGGTTTACTTCGAATGGAGCGACCGGATTCTGGGTGTTTGGCGAGGTGCCATCAAATTCAATGCTTCCACCCGCAGTCGATGAGATCAATAATCCTGTATTCAGTCCCCCGGAAATTTCAAAATACCCGATGCGATAATATACGAGCAACGGAACATCTAAATATGCGTTGGATACATTCAGCGATTGACGTCGATTGCCCAGAAGCATTTGTGTATTCAAAGAATTAGGTTCAAGGACAAAGTATGAAGGACCATTATATTCATACTGTGTACCGCGCTGCGAATACAACAGTTCTGTTCTAAACCCCATAATGTCTGTGAACTTAAAATTGATCGTCATACCGATATGAAATCCCGTAGACATTTTATTTGTCTCCAGTTCTGATCCGGTAGCTCCCAGTTCAGATGGGCCATCAATTTTTGCAAAACTCAGACCCGCACGAAATCCATACCCAATCAGATCGCTTTGGGCATTGGCCCAGGTACAAAACAATAAAGTCAAAGAGAGTAAGATGAATTTAAACATAATGAAGTTTTTCAGTTCAAACGATAAAACCGCCTTTACGTTGTACGGTCCCGAATTCGCCCAAAACTAAAGACTTTTCTCCATGATAATCCGATGTTCTGCAATCGAATCCTGGGCATCAATGCAGATAATGTTAAATCCGCGATTTAGAGCCATGATCAACATCGAAGGAAATCTGTTACGCGACTTCATCCAGATCACCTTGTACCCGTTGGAACGAGCCCAATTTTCCTGTTCCATTGCCAGATCTGCAGCTATACCCATCCGCCTGTAATCAGGGTGGATGGCGCCAAGCCAGGAATAAAATTTTTGATCGCGTTCATATCCTATTTTAAAACCCACAACAACATCATCGATACAAGCAAGCAGAATAAGATGAGGCACATCTTTCAACCGGGAAGTAATAGAGACAGCATCCGGCAGATTGTCGAATTCAGGAATCTGTGCAAAGATTTGTATCACATCTTCAGGACTTCCCGACCGAATATGGCAGGAGCTCATCCTTTTGCTTTGTAACGCACTTCCATACCTTCAGCAGGATTGGAGATGGTCACTTCTGTACGACGGTTGTACTGATGCTCTACCTCGCTGCAGGGCACATCATCAACACATCTGTTGCGAGGTGTAGACTCACCTGATGCTTTGGTCACAATGCGGGTTCCATTTACACCAAGTAGCATTAGATATGATTTCGAAGATTCAGATCTGCGCCTGGATAATTCCATATTATACTCTGCAGTACCTCGTGTATCTGTATGTGATGTGAGTTCGATCGTCAGGTCAGGATACTTTTTTAGAATATCAGCAAGCGCCTGCAACTCTCCGGCATCTCCTTTGCGAATTTCTGATTTATTAAAATCGTAATAAATATTATCAAGCACTATGACAGTTCCTGTTGCAATTGGAGCAGGAGGCGCAGTAAGTGTAGCACTGCTCTTAAGATATACAGTCCAATGTTCGTCTTCTTCGGTAGGAGTAAAGAGAAAACTATGCGGTGCAAAACCACTCTGTGAAATATCAGCTTTGATCTGACAACCTACAGGAAGACAGGTAGTGGTATTTCCTTCCATATTCGTGATCAGATTCACTCCATTTCTTATGCAGCCACCGGTTAGATTTATTTGTGCTCCTTTTAATACCAGACTGCCCTCAGAATTATATACAGTGAATTGAGTATTGTAACACGACGTGGTGACCACAGGTGCTTTAACAAGTCGGATGTATGCAGGTAATAATTCTGCAGGAATCACATTAGTATAGGGAACATAATCTTTATGCTGCACGACGACGGCATAAGTTTTTGATTCTTCGATATCAATCTTTATTCTGCCATCAGATCCGGAGACTGCATCAGCTGATTCGATCGAGAGTGTATCGGTGATACCCCATCGCAAGTAGAATGATCCTTCAGTTCCTTCTTTTGGTACCAGCTCAGTATTGAAAGCTTCGCGGTGCATTGAAGGTCCGTCTTCATTCATCGGAATCAGCCATGCATATGCCTGTGGCACAGCATCACCGCTTTCATTAGTGATTAATATTTCTCTTGAGACTAGGATAGGTACTATTACGGAAGGATTACAGAAAATACTTTGTACAGATGACCATTGATACAGATCATCTTTTCCCTGGGTAGGTTTGCGGTCGCTTGCAAAATATCCTGAACGTCCATCTTTAGCAACTATAAAACCTAAATCATCACGACCACCATTGAATGGAAAATCAAGATGCTGAACACCACTGAAGATATTTTCCGGCGTCCATTGAGAAGCGTAAACATCGAGACCGCCGAATCCTCCTTTGCCATCCGAAGAATAAAACAAATATCCTTCTTCATGCCAGGAAGGAAACAAATCATTGCCTTTCGAATTAATTTCTGCACCAAGATTTTTGGGCTCCAGCCAACGACCATCAGCACGCTCTACAATGTATAGATCCATTCCACCCAGGCTTCCGGGCATATTGGATGCAAAAACAAGAAACCGGCCATCAGGACTCAACGCAGGATGTGCTACAGAATATTCATTACTGCAAAACGGAAGCTCCTTGATATCCTCCCAATCCTCAGCGCCTTTAATGCCGTGATATATTTTTAATTGCACTTCGCCTTTTGCACTATTGATGCCCTGACCTCCTGAAAGGTTTGATCGCGTGAAGAATATCTCCGTATCATCCCCATTAAATGTGCAGGGTCCTTCGTGATATTGCGTTTGAATATTTGGAGAAAAACTTACTGATCGTCCTGCCGCCCCATTTGGCGCCAGGTCTGCATACATTAAATCAAAATAAGCCTGACCGGTTTTTGGATCGAGCAATCTGTTGCGTTCTTTTGCAACAACATAGACGAGTCCTTTCTGATAGTATACAGGTGAAAATTCAATCGATTTTGAATTTAATTCTTCTAACGGTACCAGATCCACTTCCTGCTGATGACAAATAAATGTAGCATCCTGAGCGGTCAGAGCTGATAAGAAAAAAAGAAAACTATAGGTCAGAATAAATTTCATGGGCGCTATTAAAAATATCTTGGATTAATAAACGTGGCTGGTTGAGCCGGTTCTCCGAAACAGTACATCATCATTATTTCAAGACTTCCACTACTGTATTTGCGGAGTTCACTCATGGTAATATCATATGCTGCTCCAATACGTAGCCCACGCAATACTTTTGCAGATGCAATAAGATCAACTGATTCAAGCAACCTGTCATCAACACCACCTTTGCGTAAAGTCACACCGAGGCTATAATCTTCCCACCAACGGATACCAAGATTGAGATCAACATCAACGGGAGCAGATTCAGTATAACGAACCATCATCTGCGGCACGAAACTCATCTTATGATCTATACGTATCGCCCAGCCGGTCATTAAATAATAATGAGCTTGCTCACGAGCGATGAATAGATTATTTAATTCAAAATCTATATCCGAACTCATCAGACGTGGAGCTGACAAACCGATGTAAAATGCTGATGTGTTATAATAAACCCCGGCTCCTACATTGGCTAAAAATTTAGAATCGGAAATTGACTCAACACCTGGATCCAAATTAATATCCTGTATAGTCTTGACATTAGGATCTGAATAATCTACTTCGAGAAAACGCGCTGAAGCCTGCACACCCAGACTAAGCGTACCGGATCCCATAGGAAGTCGGTAATCATATATACCATCAAATGTTGTTGCACTTGAAACACCAATCGAACGACGTTGCAGATTAAATCCGATGCCAATACGTTGTGATGCAAGTGGTGCGTGCATACTCAGCGATTGTGTTTTCGGAGCCCCGGTAAAACCAATCCATTGTTCGCGTATATGTCCCGTAACACATGGATGTTCGTGATAACCCGCATAAGCCGGATTCACCAGGAGTTTATTAAACATAAACATTGTGTGCAATGGCTGCTGTTGCGCTTGCAGCATGACAAAAGGCAACAATGTCATAAGGCAAAGCGCAGTGATTAACCTCATGTTTTTTATCACGTTATCTGTTTTGTTCATCTGTTTCTGATTTGAGGTTATCGTTCAAGAATTAAAAAACTCTTGCGGGGCGTGCTGCCATCTCCGAAATCCATGATATAGAAATATGTTCCTACGGGCAATGGATTACCAGAAATACTTCCATCCCAGTCATTGAAGTAAGGCTTGGCTTTGAAAACCGCATCTCCCCATTCATTGAAAATGATAATATTATTATCAGGAAATCTTGATGTCTCGATACAGGGCACAATTAATACATCATTGATACCATCCGCATTCGGGGTAAATAAAGTTGGTACAAAACAATCATCTTCATTGCCCACACGTATGATGACTATAGCATCACTACATTCATCAGGACAATCAGTAGAACAAATGCGATACACCATCACATCGGTACCGACAAATCCAATGTCAGGTGTATATCGGAAGATACCGTTACCGGCATGTAATGCATTGCCTTTGTCAGGTGCATCAACAATCTCAAGCGTATACGGAATGCCTGTGATATTATCATTCAGCGTTACTATAAATTCTTCCGTCAATCCAAATGGTACACTTACCGTATCAGGAAATGTAATTGGAGAAGGAACGATTTCAACTTCAATTGAATCTACACTATAATCAATGCAAGACGCGAAGCTTAAGGTCCACGTCAAATTATAAATGCCAGGAGGCAATGGTCCTACAGTGGATGTTGGTGATGTCGGCGTATCAAAAATAACAAGCGGTGAAGACGATGTCCATACTCCTGCGGAAGGTGATGCATCAGTTGCTTCTACAACAATTAGTTCTCCCGGGCAGATGGCTAAATTCACTCCTGCGTCTGCTGCCTGAGCAGAAACCGCATCTCCAATGATAATCAGTTGACTGCTTACTTCTGATAGGCATCCTTGTAGGGAAGCGATTACGGTGATAAGATTGTCACCTCCCTGCAATGGATCACCAGTGATAGAAATACAACTGTCTGTATTAGCCAGGAAAATATTTCCATTTAACAAATAAGTGTATGTTGCTCCCGGTGTGGCAGAATTCGGATCGATACAGATTGTCACCTCTGCAGGATTCCCAATGCATATCGAAGTAAGATCGGATGTCAATTGTGGTGAAGCAATCGTTCCCTGAACAGCGATATTTATAAATACAGAAGTATCCGAACGGCATCCGTTTAATTCGTAGACGACACGATAAGCTCCAGCATCAGAAGGTAGCGCTGGAGAAATAACAGGGCTAAATTCTGTACTTGTGTAACCATTAGGACCGAACCATTCTACAGTCGCACCTGCAGGAATATTTGATGTTAACGTCAGGCTACTTCCTTCGCAAACTAATGTTGGAGATGTAATGACAGGAAATGCAAGAGGAGCTTTTACCTGCACACCAATAGATGAGGTTGCAGATGTACATTCTCCTATTGCCACGACTACAC
>JALYSC010000246.1 GCA_030855005.1 Bacteroidota bacterium
CATGTAGCCAATGCATATTTGTATTGTTCTGCATCTTCTCCACCGATGCTAATTCGCGGATGAAGGGATTCCTTGGGTAGGGCGGGTGAGGTAGTGGGCTCTGTATCTGAAACACTTGTTCGTTGGGTTTGCTTAACAGGAAAAACAAGCTTACCACCTTCCACTTCCAGTTCACGAATCTGGGCAAGATCAAACTGATCGATGGATATATCGTAATACAAATCCAGTTTCGAATTATATCCGTAATGTTTAATCAGGCCTTCAATATTTTCTTCCAGTTCAGCTTTCATAGCTCGGAGCTTCCGCTCCAGCTTTTCCATACCTACTTCGGATTGTAGTTTTTTAGAATCCTTGAGCGCAGTTCTAATTTTTGCACGGGCCTTTCCTGTGACAGCCATCCGCAACCATTCTTCATTTGGCTTTTGATTACGGTTGGTGATGATCTCTACCTGATCTCCATTATTAAGCTTGTAACCCATGGGGACAAGCTTATTGTTGATTTTAATCGCACTTGTATGATATCCTATATCAGAATGAATCTCAAATGCAAAGTCAAGGGCTGTTGCACCTTTAGGCATGACCTTGAGATCACCTTTAGGTGTAAAGACATATAATTCTTCAGCATAAAGGTTGGTACGGAAATCACTCAGGAATTCAAGTGCATCCTTATGTGTATCATCCAGCATATCGCGGATGTTGTCAAGCCAGTTTTCGTAAATGTATTGTTGTGTATTTACATTTTTATATTTCCAATGAGCAGCAAATCCACGCTCAGCAATTTCATCCATGCGCTCTGTCCGGATCTGAATTTCCACATAACGACCTTTAGGACCAATTACAGTGGTATGAAGTGATTCATATCCGTTTGACTTAGGAGTCGTAATCCAGTCTTTCAGTCGCTCAGGAATTGGTGTATGCGTTTCTGTGAGAATACTATACACTAACCAGCAGGCAGCTTTTTCTTTGTCAGGAGCTACATTAAGAATAATGCGTATCGCAAATAAATCATAGATCTCTTCAAAAGGAACCTGCTTCTTACGGATCTTATTATAGATTGACGAAATCGATTTTGGCCTGCCTACTATTTTATATTCAAAACCTAGTTCATCAAGCTTATCCTTCAGTGGTTTGATGAATTCTCTTACATAGCGCTTTCGTTGTTGTTCGCTTTCAGTCAGTTGTTGCTCTAGCTCTGTATGTATTTCAGGTTCCTGGATACGCATGATCATATCCTGCAGCTCTGATTTGATATTATACAATCCAAGTCGATGGGCGAGGGGAGAATAGATATAATCTGTCTCGGCAGCGATACTTAATTGTTTGTGCCGCGGCATCGGAGCGATCGTACGCATGTTGTGCAACCTGTCAGCAATTTTGATCAGGACTACACGAACGTCTTCAACGAGAGTGGATAATACTTTTTTGAAATTTTCAGCTTGTTGCGATGGCGTATTGTAGAGACCATCCAACTTGGTGAGGCCATCAACGATATGTCCAATTTTATCTCCGAATTCTTTTTGAATGTCTTCGATAGTGACATCAGTGTCTTCAACGACATCATGCAGCAGGGCGCAGATGGCAGCGGTGGGACCAAGCCCGATTTCTGTCACACAGATGCGGGCAACTTCGATAGGGTGGAAAAAATAAGGCTCCCCGCTTTTGCGTCGCTGTTTGCTGTGAGCGTCGAGGCCTAGTTCAAATGCTTTGCGGAGATTCTTCTTGTCTGTCTCATCTAATGGGGCAGGTAAAGCCTTCATCAGCCTGCGAAACTCGCGCTGAAGGGCTTGCTGTTCATTTTCGGAGATGCCGGACTGGATATGTGGCATGGTTTCGCAAGTTAACCACAAAAATATGGTCTGCTTAGTTAACGGATTGTAAACCGGATTTGTGTGAAGAAAGGAGGTTTTTTAAGGCTTTCAGAGTTTTGGGACCCCACTTTCGACTTTTGTAATTATTCCCTACATTTGCAGCCATTTTTATAGAAAGAGCGGGTGTGGCGAAATTGGTAGACGCGCTAGACTTAGGATCTAGTGCTGTGAGGCTTGGGGGTTCGAGTCCCTTCACCCGCACTTCTTTTTATTCCGTATACAATCCGGAGCACAGACAAGTAGCAGCAGCCAATAAGGCTGTATCACTAAAAACAAATCAAGATTACCGGTAACTATTACTCAATCCAGACGGCATCCCAACAGGATGGCCATTGCAGAATTTAATGTAGTATGAAATTTGACCTGACACGAAAAGATGATCTTACTGCCCGCCTCGATGTGGTCATCGAAAAATCAGATTATGAGCCTAAGCTGGCTGATAACCTGAAAAATTACAGTAAGAAGCTCAATGTCAAGGGTTTTCGTGCCGGCAAAACGCCAAAGACGGTTTTGCAAAAAATGTATGGCAAGGGTATGCTTGAAGAAACAGTGATCACACTGCTAAATGATAACCTTTACAAGCACCTCGAGGATGAGAATATCGACATCTTCGGTTCTCCCCTGATGAATGAAGATTCTGAAGCCCAGGACTTTGACCCAAAAGCACCCAGGGATTATACCTTTTCCTTTGATTTGGGCATTAAGCCTGCTCTGAACATTGATTTTCAGCCGGATTCTCCACTAGATGTCATGCGTGTGGGCTCCAATAAGGAAGCAATGGATAAGGAGATAGAACGCTACAGAAGAATGCTGGGTGAAGATCAGGTCGTCGAAGAGGGTATTGTAGAAGAGCACGACCGTGTGACTGTGGCTTTTACCTCAATGGCGGAAGGAGAAGACAACAAGACTTCAGAATATCAGGTAGATCTCGATCGAGTACGCGGAGACGCACAAACTGAAATGCCAGGTCTGAAGAAAGGCGATAAATTGAATGTTGACCTTGAGAAATTCCTTGGTTTCGCCAGACCGTTTATCCTGAAAAATGTGCTGGAAACCGAAATAGATCCGGCGGAAGGATCACCACTGGAATATACCATGGAGGTTTTGGCCATCAGCAGACCACAATCAAGTGAATTGACGATGGAGCAATTAACGAAAAACGTGGGACCTCAAATCGAGGATGAGGCAGGTTTTCGCAAAATGGTTGAAGACAGGGAGGATGCCGGCAACGAGGGCAAAACGAATGATATGAAAAAAATGGCCGTGCGTAAAGCATTACTTACAGCCAATCCATTCGAAGTGCCGGAAGAATTTCTGTTACGCTGGGTAAATTCACAGCGGGAGCAAAAACTCGAACACGGAACCCGGGAAACGAACAATTTTTTCCGCGATGCCAAGTGGTCCTTTTTACTAAATAAAATTGCAAAAGATGCTTCCCTTGAGGTCACTGAAAAGGACATTCAAAAGCAAATGATCAATTGGATCACAGAAAATGTGAACTATATGCAAACGGATGTTCGCAAATTGATGAAAGAACTCTATGCCAATGAGTATTTCATGAGTAATATGAAAGAAAATGCAATGGAGGACGTTGTGTTTATGCACATTATGCCGCAGTACCAATTTAATGAACAGGAAGTCACCAGTGAAGAATTTGAAAAAGGATTCCATGACATGCATCATGAATTGTTTGATCACGGTGACCATTCGCATCATGAAACCCACTAATTTAGTATTTCACAAAAAACAACAGCCATAGAAAATGAGTAACCAGAATGAATTTTATAAATATGCCACGAAGCATGCCGGTATATCCGGCGGTGACCTGGACCGATATATGCGCACATCAGTACCTGACATCAATGGATTCACCCCTCAGGTCATCGAGGAGCGCCAGATGAATGTGGTAGGCATGGATGTGTTTTCACGACTGATGATGGACAGGATTATATTCCTTGGCGTTCCGGTCAATGACTACGTAGCCAATGTAATCCAGGCTCAGCTTTTATTCCTCGAGTCAACGGATAATAAGAGAGATATCCAGATGTTTATCAACAGTCCCGGAGGATCTGTGATAAGTGGTCTTGGCATCTATGATACCATGCAATATGTTTCACCAGAGATTGGTACGATATGTACTGGTCTGGCTGCTTCCATGGGAGCTGTATTGTTAGCTGCCGGTACACATGGCAAGCGAACTTGTTTGCCACATAGCCGTGTTATGATACATCAGCCCAGTGGTGGCATGCAGGGACAGTTTTCTGATATGGAGATTTCGTACAACTTAATCAAAAGCATGAGAGATGAGTTGTATGCGATCCTTGGAAAACATACAGGTCATGAAGTAGAGCAGATATCTAAAGATTCGGACCGCGATAACTGGATGACTGCTCAGGAAGCCAAAGATTACGGTCTGGTGGATGAAGTGTTGACCCGCAGTAAATAATAAATTCGTATTTCAAAAGCCTGTCCTATGAAAGCAAGTGATGATCAGTTTGGATGTTCGTTTTGTGGTCGTGATAAGAAAGAAGCCCTTATCCTGATCGCCGGTATTGAAGGACACATCTGCGAGCTATGCGTAGAACAGGCTTATGAAATCGTACGCCAGGAATTGTATGAACAGGAAGGTAAAATAGGATCTAAAAAAGAAGAACAATTTGACGTCCCCAATAATATCACTCCGCAGCAGATTAAAAAATACCTGGACCAATATGTGATTGGTCAGAACGAGGCAAAGAAATGCATCAGTGTAGCAGTGTACAATCACTACAAGCGAATTAAAAATTCGTCTGTGGATGATGTAGAGCTTGAGAAATCAAATATCCTTCTTGTCGGAGCGACGGGTACAGGAAAAACATTAATTGCCAAGACTATTGCGAAGATGCTTGATGTACCTTTTGCGATAGTTGATGCTACGGTGTTTACAGAAGCAGGTTATGTAGGTGAAGATGTGGAAAGCATGCTCTCGCGACTACTGCAGGCATGCGATTATAATGTTGAAGCTGCAGAGCGTGGTATTGTTTACATTGATGAAATAGACAAGATCGCACGCAAGAGTGATAATCCAAGTATCACACGCGATGTATCCGGTGAAGGAGTACAACAGGCCATGTTGAAAATTCTGGAGGGAACAGATGTACTTGTTCCACCACAGGGAGGACGTAAACATCCGGAGCAAAAATTAGTAAAAGTCAATACACAGAATATCCTTTTCATCGCAGGAGGAGCATTTGATGGATTGGAGAAAATCATATCACGCAGATTAAATACAAACGTGATAGGTTATGGCAATCAGGATGGAAAACATATTGAATCTGACAAGATTGTTTCCTATGTTTCTCATCGTGATGTCAAGACATTCGGTTTGATCCCTGAACTCGTAGGTCGTCTTCCTGTCTTGGGCTATCTCGAGCCACTTGACCAGGAAACGCTGGTGCGCATTATGACCGAGCCGCGTAATGCACTTGTCAAACAATACAAGAAGTTATTTGAAATGGAAGGCATCAAGTTTTCCATCACAGATTCTGCTATAGAATACATTGCTACCAAGGCCATAGATTTTGGTCTTGGAG
>JALYSC010000247.1 GCA_030855005.1 Bacteroidota bacterium
CTTTAATTTTTTGCGCAGGCAACATCGATTTGATAACCTGAGGATCTCCATCATTCCAGGTGGCATGAAAGTCCATCCATTGACGATCTTCTTCCTTCTTGATGAGGCCATTCGTCTCTATGGTAATACCATCATTCTTAATATGCCAGTTGATTAATTCCTGTGTACCAGTAGTAAGATCATATTTATACCCACCGTTTAATGCGAAATGAAACGGAATAAATTGATGATAGTCATCCATGCGAAAACTATCAAGCGAACCGGTGATATCAAGTTCAGCATCAAGCAACTTACTATTCATGGCTCCTTCAAGTGACCCATCAGTTATGTCGGCAATGAATGAAGTGCCGTCATAATCATTGTAGTGAATTAATGTATTCTCTATTTCAATCTTGCGTATTAGTGCGTTCCAGGCGCTGCCCGCTTTTTGTTCTGCAAGTGCAGCCTGCTGAGCGGTATCAGTTACTATCTTTTTAAAAACTTCATAGGACCAGCGGGATTTATTTTTTGTGATAAAAACATTGCTGTTTGAAATCTTTAACCGGTTGATAACAATCTGTTCGCGTAACAGTGGAAATAATTTTAAAACCACATCAACATTTCCTCCCTTTACAAATGGCGATTTCGTGGTGCCAACATTGACATCCTCGAGTCGAAGAGCTGCATTTGGAAAATAGCGTAACCACTCGAAGGAGACATCTTCATATTGAAGTGAGTCAGCCATTTGACCTTGTACTACTGTAAGCACTTTGCGGATGATAGCATCACTCTTCCAATGCATAATGGCCAGAAAGGAAATGGCGAGCACCAGGAAGACAATGGCGGTCACCTTGAGAGCGGTATATATTTTTCTTTTTTTAGCTGGTACTTCAGTTTCCATGGGTCAAACTATTACAAATGCAGAATTCATCTGACGTATGTTGGGCAATACTATCAGTTGATAGTTCAAATTAACAGGTAGGTAATAATTTTCGGAAAAGCAAAAGCAGTGAGTAAGGAGAAACGTAAATCGTAAGCTCAATATTTTTAGGATGTAGGGGCATTTGGTCCTTTATAAAAATATTGATCTTGAGCGGACGATGGATTGGGCCGGATTAATGCAACTGACATGGATGCAATGGGCACTTGCCTTCCTCGGTGCCTTCATGGTGGGCATAGCAAAGGGTGGTATTAAGGGCCTTGGACCAATTATTACTGTCGTCATTGCTTTAGGGTTTGGCGGAAAAGCATCTACAGGTATTATCATGCCTCTTCTGATGATAGGGGATGTCTTCGCTGTTATCTAACCGTCAAGCCAAATGGAATTATCTCTGGAAGCTGATGCCGTGGATGGTGGTGGGTATCCTCATCGGAGTTTGGTTTGGTAAGGATCTCCCAGTTGATCAATTCAGTAAGGGGATGGCCATTTTGATCTTTATATGTGTATGCCTGATGTGGTTTATGGATAAGTTTAAGACTTTCCGAATACCTGATAACAGTGGACTGGCCGCTGTGATGGGTACAACCTCCGGCTTTGCGACCATGGTAGGTAATCTGGCAGGTCCATTCTCCGAATTATACTTTCTGACCCTCCGGATGCCCAAATAAGCTTTCATAGGAACAGCCGCATGGTTGTTTTTCATGACTAATCTGATTAAGCTTCCCTTCCATATATGGTCTTGGAAAACAGTCAATTGGACCTCACTTCAATTAGATCTAGTCCTTGTTCTAGGACTTTTTTTGGGACTTTGGTTGGGAGTCCTACTTGTCAACAGGCTAAATCAGGCAGAATTTAGTAATACCATCCTGAAATTGACTGGTTTTGGAGCTCTTGTGATTTTCCTAAGTCGATAGGCGCGAAAAAAAATTTTTTTTTTCCACATCCTTAAGTTTCCCTGATTACATGGTAAACCCTGATTGTTTTTTAGCTTCCAGATGCTTATAGATTACAAATTCCTGGCATATAATCATCAATTCCATTTTTTGGCATAGGTATTGTTCTGAAAGACTAGCTTATATCATGAGCTGACTTGTTGAATTGGCATCTCATGTATTAGCTTTGGCGCAGAATGAATTGAAGATCAGTATATTATAATTTTTTATAATATCAATCTCGACCTGATGAATGAAACCATATGTAAGGGGAGCCCGCCTCTTACATGCACCTGTCGGTGTGTCTGTGGTTCGTGTTATTAGGCTGAGAGATTTAAAGAAGCATAAATTTTAATCTCATTAATAAACACAACCAATATCTCATGAAAAGAATGTTGATTTTAAGGATAGCTGTTTTGAGCTTTCTCCTTGCCGGGTTGAGTTTCTCGTATGACGGGAACCAGCTTAGTGCTCAAGCCACTCTTTCTTCAGATCTGTATTCGGAGCCTACCGGATTGTTTGCCGCGCCAGCAGAAGCATCTGCGCGCATTGACAATGCAATTGCTCCGATTAAGGATCTCTTATCTAACCTGACACCGGGGACGCCTGCATATCAGGAGGCTTGGGCTAAGTACACGTATTACAACACAGCTCAGAATTACTTTTTAAATGGTAAGACTGTAAGAGAATCGATTGTCCTTGCTCTCTGGACGATCTCTACGGATGAGTACAATGTCCCTAAGGGTGGGCTAGCGATCTTGAAACAACAGTTAGTCAACCTGCTTAAAATCTAATGGACAGACAAGACTCCTCAAATAATATCAAACCAATTCAAATCCATATCTCATGAAAAATAATTTTACCAAAAACATTCTATCTGGATTGTCGCTGGTGCTTAATAAGAAAATGATGGCTTTCGTGCTGCCTTTCTTATTTATGCAGGTAGCGAATAGCCAGATGAATTATGTTGTCGGTACTTGCGCAGATCCGTACGTTCAGGTACAGGGTCAGGCAGGTTCTGTTTTTATTGGCCAGGGTGATGATGCAACCTTTACAAATCTCAACTTGCCTTTTCCTTTTACTTTTTACACTACTACCTACACACAGTTTCTGGTCAATACCAATGGACACCTTGTCTTTTTGCCTGGTACAGCCAGGGGATTTACAAATACAGCATTACCAACGGTAACCGCCGGTGCTGCGCTGTATCCATTCTGGGATGACCTCCAAAGTAACCAGGCAGTGACACCGAATGCGGGTATTTATACACGCGTGGATGGTGTGGCACCAAACAGAATTTTTTCTATCGAGTGGTACCAAACTGGAAAATTTCCAGCTACTGCAGGCCAGACTATTACTTTCAAGATCAGATTGTTTGAAAATGGCAACCGGATCCAATACCAATATCAGGATGTAATCTTTGGTGGAGGCCAGGCTACTTCAAATTCTGGCTTGAGTGCTACTGTCGGTTTGGAAGGTCCATTACCTGCTCCTCGTCCTAGTACTACCTATAGCTTTAATACAGCTAGTTTGGTTGATGGACAGTGTATCGAATTTATACTTCCAACTCCTTGCGTTCCTACAGCACCAGCTAACCAAACGATTACTGCTGCCCCAGGAACTTGTGCTGCAAGTGCCATAGTTCAGGTTACCGGATCTACTCCGCAAGGATGTCTTAATGGAACTTCAACTGGTCTTCGTTACAGAGTTGACGGTGGTCCTGCTGTAAACGTTCCAAGTCCGTTTGCTCCTTTTACAATTCCTAACTTAACAGTCGGAACTCATACCATTACGTATGAGGTATACCTGCTCGCTAATGGTGCTCTGGTTGGTTCTTCTACCAGTATGATCATTGTGGTTGATGATGAGGACCCAACAGTTAATTGTCCTGCGGATATTTTTGTTACGCTGGATCCGGGTGCTTGTTCTGCAATCCTTAACTTCAACGTTAACGCAACCGATAATTGTCCCTTCCAGGGTCCATCCACAACCTCACAGGTTCATGGTTCTTTAGGAACTACACAAAACAACTTTGCAACGATCACTTTTGGTTTTAGAAATGACGGGACAACGCCTATTGCGATTACAGGCATTAATGCCAACCTGGGAGATTTCCCTGGCCCTGCATTCAATGGTGTAGTGGCTACACGAATTTTATTTGGCCCTATCAACGGACCGGGTTCAACTACGGGTACTCCTAATATCGGTGCATGGACAGCAACTCCTGTTCAAAATATCAACGTCAATATCACTCAATACTTCCAAACTACTTTTGTTCCCATTCCAGTGGCCAATCAGGTTGTTCTTCAACCAGGTCAAGCCGTTGGTATTGCAGTTCAGGCAACTAATGGTAATTTTATGAGGTATTCGAATGGTAATCAAACCTCCACGAATGGTACAGTTTCCATTATTAGTAATGGACACTATGCAGGAGGCAATGTTGCTGTTTTAGGGAATACACCAAGGATGTTTAAAGGCTCTGTGAACTATGCTGTTTTCACACCAAGTCTGCCAGTCACACAAATTTTTGGTCTGCCATCAGGTTCTGATTTCCCGATTGGTACTACTACCAACTGTTTCACAACGACTGATGCTGCAGGTAATACTGGCAGTTGTTGCTTCGATGTGGTGATTGCAGAATTCCCAAATCCTACAACTACACTTGCTTGTAATGATAATGTACAAGTGTCTGTTGATTCAACTTGTACTGCCTTCATAGGTACAGATATGATTCTTGAAGGTGGCCCTTACGGCTGTTACGATGATTATATCGTGGCTGTCCAGGGTTTTGGTTCAGGTAATGGTGGTGTATTGATCAATAGCACAGCTGTTGGACAGACACTGACAGTAACTGTAACAGATCCAACTACGGGCAATAGCTGCTGGGGTACGATCAGTGTGGAAGATAAAATTCCACCAACTATCGAATGCCGCGACGTAACCATTATGTGCGGAGCACAATTACCTGATGAACCAGCACCTGCCATTTCAGGCTATCAGACTATCCTTTATTCAGGATTGAATGATCTGCTCGAATTCCCTGCAGTGTTTAATTATCAATTTGACTTTAGCTATTTGCCTAGTACTCCGGTCTTAGACGCAGATGTACGTATTCAAATTGATGACCATACATTCCTTCCAGACGTCAAAATCGACGTAATATCTCCAACTGGTCTTATTCAAAGAATTTTTGATATTAGTGGATGTACCGGACAGGAATTTCCTATAAATACTACGTTTGATGATGAAGGTGGTGTGATCACACTTTGTGCCGACCTGAATGGTGGTCCTGGCAGTCGCCTTCAGCCACTAATCGCTCCTGGTGTATCTACGCCTGTGCTGACTAACCTTGACGGTCAGGATGCCAGTGGTGTATGGATCGTGAGAATTTCAGATGTTTTTGCAGCCGATGATGGTCACATACGTGAAGTAGGTCTTGCTCTTTTAGTGGATCTTCCTCAGGTGGTACCTGCTGACAATTGCGGTGAAGTGGATGTAACATTTACAGATACTGAAACAGGTGATCCGTGCGAAGGCCTGATTATCGTACGTCACTATGTAGCTACTGACGAAAGTGGTAACACA
>JALYSC010000248.1 GCA_030855005.1 Bacteroidota bacterium
ATGAAAATGCTCAGGTCCAGGGCGTCATTTGAGATCAGCTTTGATGTCGAAGTTTTGAGAATGTCAAATTGAGTTTGTGCCCATTCAAAATCACTATTGTAGTAGGAAAGTTTGGCATTGCGAAAGCGTGCATCCTGGCCAATCAGGTCTTCTACAAAAGCCTTGTCTACTTGTGAATAAAGTAATGTTGCTTCCCACACTTCACCCGACATCAGATAATAATCACCAAGATCAAGTTTTGCGTTAGCCTGGATATAATTATTGATACCCGGAAGATGTACCATTTCTTCCAACAGTTTGATAGCTTTTGAAAGATCATTGATGTACAGCGCTTCCAGCATCGCCAACTCAGATTGTATTAATGCTGTCGAAGAATTAATCCCCTGTGTTGCTAAAAACGATTCGTATTCAACTTCAAGCGGCCGTAACTGCGCAATAGAGTAACTATAATTATCAGTGATTTGTCTGCGTTTGGTGGAAAGAGAAGCACGTTTAGCTTCCATGTAATAAGGAGACTGAACACCCTGGCTGGATAAGATATATTCATAGCCGTCGATGGCTGTCGTATAATCTTTATCATTAGCTGCAATCTGCGCTAAACGATACACGCGTAATCCACTTTCGGCCATCCTGCGATCGAGGGCTTTTGCCTGACGCATAGCCTTACTATAATCTTTCTGCTGGATAAAAGTCCATGCAAGCATCTCAGGAAAATGATCTGTCTCCGGAAATTCCTGTATAAACTCATAAAGCTGAGTGAGCATATCAGGATAGTCATCAATTTGCAATGTTCGCTGCAACATATTTTGAATGCTTAGCAGACGGTCTGGACTTGTATGAAGTGAATATAGATATTGCCTGATCATTTTAGGCATGTCCCCATTGCGTCTGTAAAGGTCCGCTAGCTGATAAGCAAACACTCCAGGTGTGCCAAGAAGTTTTTCACCCTTTTCGTAAGCTTCAATAGCTTCATCATATTTAGCCTGATTTATGAAAGCATTTCCCAGGCGGGTGATTGCATCCATTCGACCCGGAAGTTTTTCGATAGCCAGCTTATAAGAAGCCTGCGCATCATCATAATTACCTCTTCGTTCCTGTACATTTCCAAGTGTCACAAGCATGCTGAAATCATCAGGTTCCGTCAGCATCTGCTTTTGAATCTCTCGTTCTGCCATTTCATAATCCCGCAGGGAGAGAAGACATTCGATGTACTTGTTGAAGTAGGTGTAGTTATTTGTCTTCCTGGCCGTCTCGTGGAGTTTGAGATAGAGGTCGGCAGCTTTTTGATATTCCCCTTCCAGATAATATTGATCAGCCAGCTTGGAGTTCTGTCCAATGGCTGCATAACCGGTTAAGAATAAGGTAAAAACAAGGAAAAAACGAATGATCATCTGTCTGAAAATCTATGCCTCTTTAACGCAGGCCCCTTTCTTTAAGTTGCCTTGTCCGAAACCACTACTGCTCCAATAAAGAACGCGCTAAAAAATGAAAAAGGCTGACTTCAATAGCCAGCCTTTTGTTATTTATATACAAATGACTCATGGAGTCTTATTTCTGAAGATCGAGTGAAAGAGCTTTGACCGCCATCAAATTACCCAGACGTAAGCCTTCCTGACAGTCCATTCTTACATGGACACCAAGCGGGATACGACTGTAAGCATCTTCTTCCGCCATTTGTTTCCAGGTATTGAATGTGCGTGGGGAGCCATTAAATTCTGTTCTTCCAAAGTGGCAGAGGTCAGTAAATTCATATTGTTGGCCAAAGAAATGATCCATAATCCGCTGACTCACGCCCGCAAAGGTGCTGTGGCCGGAAGGATATCCTGGAAAGGCAGGGTTGATACCTGGTGTCCCAATAGCTTCTCCAAGTATTGTTTTGAAGTTTGGGTCAATGTGTTTTCTGATATAGGTTTCAGGACGTTCAGTATTATAGATGTACTTGGACTTCCAGGCAGCCACGGCGGCATCATTAATAGCCAAACCCATGATGCAATACATATGTAGTGTCTCCTCAAGATTCCATTTTTCCTTAGCAACCACCTGGTTAGCAATAGCAAAAATGCGGGCAGGAGGACTAAAGGTTAGGTTAGTCAGATCATCGCTCCAGAATTCTGCGATCCACCTGTTTTCTTCAGTCATATTATTGACTGTGTTGACGACTTCAAGATGATCTTTATAATACCCGCTTCCAGGATCAGTGCTGTATTTGTGCACAGGAGGAAGCGAAATCAAATCATCGTTGCGCGACGCAAAAGTTCTCACGCGTCCCCAAAAAGGAAATTGAGCTTTCCTTAAATCCTGGGATGTTGGAACCCATAGTCCTTCACCGGCTGGAGGGAAATAATTGGCAGGTGCAGCAACGCGCGATTGAGTAGCACCTTCCTGGTCAGTTTCAGCATATGCAATGATGGCATCTGCGACATCCTGGCCCCATTCAATTGAAGTTTCTACAATTCCATCAGCGACTCCAGTTCTCAGTAGGTCTAATTGCTCTGTCTCAGTTGCATCAATTTTATGCGCCTGAGCGGCATTGGTTCCAAAAAGGAAAAATCGGTGAACGCGGGCATAGTAGGCATTGAGTGCAATTGGCCAGTCAACCTTATCAATCGGAAAAATCAATGCAAGAGCATGATATCCGGGCAGTACATTCTCGAGTGATCTGAATTTGGATGACCCCGGGATGATCGTTTCGTAAGCACCCATATGGATATAACCCATTGCACGGCATGTAGGTGCAGGACGGAATCCAGCCAGGCCTAACTCAATTTCAAGATAGGTCTCTGTCCATTTGGTAGTTATCGAATTGGTCTGTAATGAGGGTCCGGTAGTGGTTGGTAGAACGTCGTAGGTAGCCTCATTGTCCGAACAAGCAGACATAACAGCAAGAATAGCCATCATTGGCCATAGGCGTAAGTGAAACTTCATGGGATCTCAGTTTGAAGGAATAAAGTCCAAATATAGCCAAGGGATTGGCATCTATTACGGTTTTAAAATAATTAATTATTATTCATATGTTAATTTTATATAATTGATAATATGCTCTCTTGATTACTTTTATAAATAATTTTCTGGAAAAAATAAAATCCTATTTCAAAAATATTTAATGTGTAATTAAACTTGCTAAAAGCGATGAAATCAAGCCAAATTGGAGCAAGATGGAAAAACGTAATTTTGGGACATATCTAAAGAAATGTGATGACCGCTGAAGTTCGATATCTCCTGCAACTGGCCGACAATCCTATGATCCTGGGTCAGCGCTTGGGTGAATGGTGCGGTCACGGCCCAGTCCTGGAACAGGACATAGCCCTGACCAACATCGCTCTGGACCTGATAGGTCAGGCGCGTCTTCTGTATCAATATGTCGCCGGATTAGAGGAAGTCCGTTCTCATGAGGATCAACTCGCCATGCTCCGATATGAGCATGAGTATTACAACTTTTTGTTGCTTGAACTTCCCAATAAAGACTTTGGATTTACAATCGCCCGGCAATTTTTTTATGACACATTCAACCTCTTACAATACGAATCGCTGACTACTCATCCAGATGATCATGTCAAAGCTATTGCCGTCAAAACCCTCAAAGAGATCAAATACCATTACCGGTACAGTAGTGAATGGATGATGCGTCTGGGGGATGGAACTGAACAAAGCCATTCAATACTTCAGTCTGCTGTCAACGATCTGTGGAGATATACTGGAGAAATGTTTATCCCTGCTTCCTATGAAATTGAACTCATTACAGCAGGAAAGATGCCTGATGCCAATACTTTAAAAGCAGGCTGGATGGAGAGGGTCAAATCAGTTTTCTCCCAGGCGACCATCATCATACCCCTGGACGAACCGATGTTGACCGGAGGCAAAGAAGGCCGTCATACTGAGCATATGGGATTTATCCTCACGGAACTTCAATACATGCAGCGCACGTTTCCCCAAATGCAATGGTAATCGTGAACGACCTGATGACCCACCCTCAATTGCAGCATGAAATTCTTTCCAGGCGAAAGGAAATTGCCGCTGCTTTACATGATGTATCCGATCCGGAGATTCCTGGAATATCCATCGTCGATCTCGGTATGGTGATAGATATCAGAGAGGAGTCAGGTACATGGCAGGTCGATCTGGCACCAACCTATTCCGGATGTCCTGCAATCGATGTCATCCCCTTTTTAGTAAAAGCTAAACTCGATGAAGTCCGGCTGCCAGGAGTTGGGGTATCGATGATTATCTCCCCTCCATGGTCTACAGACTGGATCAGCGAAACAGGTAGAACCAAGCTGCACGATTATGGCATCGCTCCACCTAACCGGAAAGGAAATGATATGGAAGGAGCACCCAAACAATGTCCTCAATGTCAATCAACACATCTGATGTTGATTAGCCCATATAGCTCCACTCCCTGTAAAGCCGCCTATCGTTGCCTGGACTGTCTGGAGCCTTTTGAATATTTCAAGTGCTATTGATTCCGCTTAGCTCTTCTACCTTTATCCATTGATGCAAATATCACAGGTCAAACTCCACAAGGGACGTGAACAATCCATTCTGCGCAGACATCCATGGGTGTTCTCACGCGCGATCCAGTCTCCGATAAATGATTTGCTGGACGGCGATCTGGTCAAAGTGATGGATCATCGTGAACGGATAATCGGAGTAGGTCACTTCCAAAACAGCAGTCTTTCCATTCGGATGCTTGCCTTTGAAGATGTAGCAATCGATGAACTGTTTTGGAAAACGAAACTGCAGGAAGCACTAGCCTACCGCCTTTCCTTAGATTTTATAAAACAGGGTATAACAAATGCATTTAGGTTGGTACATGGTGAAGGTGATCAACTGCCCGGATTGATAATAGACATTTATGATACAACCGCAGTCATGCAGGCCCATTCTATTGGCATGCATAAGGCACGTCATCTTATAGCAGATTCACTTATGCATCTTGACGGTCTGCAGATTAATGCTGTCTATTGTAAAAGCGAAGATGCCCTTCCTTCAGCTTATGCAAAAGAAGTAAAGGATGAATGGTTGGTAGGTAATCCAACAGAAAATCTAATTGTGAGAGAAGGAGGTATAATGTTTGGAATAGATGTGGTAACAGGTCAGAAGACTGGTTTTTTTCTTGATCAGCGTAATAATCGTGAATTGGTACGACAACATGCACATGGAAAATCGGTTCTCAACTGTTTTTGTTACACAGGAGGTTTTTCATTGTATGCATTAGAGGGTGGAGCGACTGGAGTAATTTCTGTTGATACATCAGCGGGCGCACTTGATATCCTGGATAATAATTTAAAACTCAACGTCAATTCAGGAACTCATCAAAGCATAAAAGAAAATGTGCTTACTTATCTGACTCAGTCCGATGAACAATACGATATTGTCATCGTGGATCCTCCCGCCTTCGCGAAAACATTAAGTAAAAGACATAATGC
>JALYSC010000249.1:0-2375 GCA_030855005.1 Bacteroidota bacterium
GTATGATGCATCTCTCGATGCTTTTGTACCACATCAATGGCAAATGAGTTTGTATCCTTCTATATTCACAAAGACCATCATTAGGGGAAGCAATACTATTGCGGCTCAATACTGGGGACTTACGCACAGGTGGCAACAAGGATATCAGGAAGTACCGGTGAGACAATACAGAGACATCAATATGTATGGATATTATCCGGAAGGTGGTTATGGAGTATACGGTGGAGTACGTTATAATAGTTCAAGAGTGCAGATGAAGGATGGGGTAGGTGTACTGCAGGCTGTTCCATCAGATGCACCTGTTGTAATGGCAGAATCATCGGCTAATGAAGCAGACATGGCTAGCGGTGATAAAAAAGAACAAAGCGGTCAGCCTCCAGCTTTACCTGTTATACCTCCTCCTTTGAGAACTGCTCTTGATGAAACTGTCTTTTTCTTTCCACAGATTAAGACAGATGATAAAGGCAATCTTACATTTTCATTTAAAATGAAGGAAGGACTTACTCGTTGGAAATTTCAGGCTTTAGGTCACACAAAAGATCTTGCATTCGGTCTGACACAAGCAGAAGCTGTGACACAAAAAGATCTGATGGTATTTCCTAATCCACCACGTTTTTTCAGAGAAGGTGATACAGTGGCTTTCCAAATAAAGGTCACTAACTTGACAAAACAAGTACAGGTTGGAAATGCTGATCTTAAAATTATCGATGCGATTAGTAACCAGGATGTTTCTGCCAAATGGGGGATCCTGAATTCAACAAAATCAATTTCGGTAAGTGCTGATGGAACCACTCCATTGTCATGGATGATGACAGTCCCTAAAAATTGGGTAACCCCGATTAAATATCAGGTGTCTGCCGCTGCAGGAAATCATAGTGATGGTGAAGAATCAATGGTGCCTGTTGTAACAAACCGAATCCTGGTAACAGAGACGCTTCCACTTCCAATGAAAGCGAAGGAAACGAAAACATTCGTGTTTAAATCCATGATGGATAAAACCTCTGCTTCAAGGGATCCACATCGCTACACAGTCGAGATGACAACCTCACCGGCATGGTATGCAGTACAGGCATTGCCTTATCTGATGGAATATCCGCATGAATGTGCAGAACAAATCTTTAGCAGGTTATATGCGAATACAATTGCTGCGCACATTGCAAATAAATATCCGGCAATACGTCAAACTTACGATACCTGGAGAGCTACTAACGATGACGCATTGTTGAGTAATCTTGAAAAAAATCAGGAGCTCAAATCTGCCATGCTTGAAGAGACTCCATGGGTACGCGATGCTATGGCAGAAACAACACAGAAAAAAGATATCGCTCTTTTATTTGAAACAAATAAAATGAGAAGTGAATCTGATCAGGCGCTTGTAACGCTAAGACAAATGCAACTTCCAAATGGTGCTTTCGCATGGTTTCCGGGTGGTACTGATAATTGGTATATCACACAATATATTGTCGAGGGATTTGGTCACTTGCGTAAAATGGGCGTACCGGTGCAGGGTAGTGAAGGACTTGATATTGTACAGCGCGCTGTGCCATATATCGATGGCATGATGACTGAATGGTATGATGAGCTTAAGAAACTTGCTCAGCAAGGCAAGCTTAAAATGGAAGACCATCAAATTGGAGCCATGCAAATACATTACCTGTATGCAAGGTCATTTTTTCCTGAGATCAAGCACACCGCTAAGATTGATGAAGTGATGAGCTATCTAAAAACCCAATCAGATAAATACTGGTTGCAGCATGGATTATATGAGCAGGGATTAATGGCACTAGGTTTTAATAGAAATACACCTAATAACCAATTGTCAAAAGACATTCTTGCATCACTTCGTGAGAAGACAATCTATAATGAAGAATTAGGCCGTTACTGGAAAACCACTCCAGGATTTTATTGGTACCAGGCACCTGTAGAATTACAATCACTCATGGTGGAATTATACCAGGATATGAAAGTGCCTCAGGCTGAAACAGATGAATTGCGCGTGTGGCTTTTGAAGCAAAAACAAACTACCCGCTGGACTTCTACAAAGGCTACAGCGGCAGCTATCTATGCATTACTTATACATCCGGATACATGGCTCACTTCTACCGGTATTGTTGAGGTAAAAGTTGGAACTGAGAATATGGTTAATCAAACTACAAATGTTGAACCAGGTACTGGTTACGTGAAAAAATCATGGGATGGAGATGAGATCAAGAATTCATGGTCTTCCATTACCGTCAAAAATCCTAACAATCATATTGCCTGGGGAGCCGCGTATTATCAGTATTGGGAAGATTTGGATAAAGTCACCAATTCAGTTGAAAACAATCCTTTAAAAGTGTCAAGAGAATTACTCATCTCGAAGCAAAGCGATAGGG
>JALYSC010000249.1:2385-4615 GCA_030855005.1 Bacteroidota bacterium
ATAAACTTATTGTTCGGTTAATCATTGAAACAGACAGGGTAATGGAGTTTGTACATCTCAAGGATGTCAGGGCTTCTGGTTTTGAACCGATGGATGTCATCAGTGGATATCGTTGGAATAATGGTGTTGGTTATTATCAGAGTACAAAAGATATGGCCACGCACTTCTTCATCGACTATTTGCCAAGAGGAAAATACATCATTGAATATCCGGTAACTGTTGCGCAGGCAGGAGCGTATAGCGAAGGTCTTGCGACATTACAATGTATGTATGCACCTGAATTTTCAGATCATAGTCAGGGACAGCGTGTAAAAGTGCAATAGCGGTTGATTAGTCGATATTGGGGAGGGAAAATCCTTAAATTACCTGATATTGGGTTTAATTTTCTAACGAAACCAGGTTAGTACCATGTCTGAACAAACAGAACGCGAGAAACACGCGGATACGATCGTCCGTAATCACATCATATGGTCAATGGGCGCAGGACTTATTCCAGTGCCCATAGTTGATTTTTTTGCAGTCAGCGGAATCCAACTTGACATGATTCGCCAATTATGCAAACTCTATGACCAGGATTTTAAAGAGTCAGAGGGCAAGGCGATTATTACAAGTCTTACAGGCTCTGGTTTGGCCCGCATGGGCGCAAAAGCAATGATTAAGCTTATCCCCGGTATTGGTTCTGTAATAGGGGGTGTAACCATGGCAGTTCTCTCCGGAGCATCTTCTTTTGCTCTTGGGGAGGTGTTCAAAAAGCATTTTGAAACCGGAGGTACTTTTCTCGATTTTGATGCCAGCCGACTCAAAAAAATGTACAATGAAAAATTTGAGAAGGGAAAGAAAGTGGCCGAACAAGCCCAAAAGGAAAATGAAAAGAAACGTAGTGCTTCGGATTCCGTAGCAGACGGCCGTTCATCCGGTAAACTTGTTGACAAACTGAAAGAACTGGCAGAGCTTAAGAAGGAAGGTCTTATTACAGAAGAGGAATATAATGCAATGAAGAAAAAGCTAATCGGCACCTAAGTCAGGATTCCAGATATTCAACCGCTTTTAACTTTGTGTTGGGAAATTAGCCTAACAACTTTTTTGGTGCAGGTCCAAGACTGCCTAACTTTGGAGTCCGCCGCACTTTAGCGATAACGGATTATAAACTCATCAGCTAATGCGATTATCGTTCCTCATCAGTTGTTTTATTTTTTTCAATTTCACTGGCATTTTTGCGGGTAATACACCCAATACTTATCGAATTGAAATCGAATTACAACACTTTGATGGAGACACACTGCTTTTGGGTTATTATTTTGGAAAATCCCAATACCTCAAGGATACCGCCGTACTGGACAAAGGCAAATTTGTTTTTGAAGGGTCTGATACACTCAAACATGGAGTTTATCTGATTGTCATTCCACCAGATAATAAATTCATTCACCTGCTAGTGGCAGAGGATTTTCCAAAGATCAGCATGTCAGCTGATCTTCAAAATATTGTTCCATCCGCTAAGTTTAAAGGAAGCCAGGAGAATGTAATCTACTATGATTACCTCAAAGCTCTTGATCAACGGCGTCCATTGTCAGATAGCATGAGAAGGATGGTGGTACAGGATTCGTTGCACAAAGAGAAATATCAGAAGAAGATAAAAGAGCTCGATGATGAAGTCGTGAAAATTCAGGATGATGTACGTACGAAATATCCTGCTTCCATGACATCCATGTTAATTTGGGCAAATCGTGATATTGAAATACCAGAGTTTAAGGATTTGACAGAAGAGGATCGCAAACAAAAACAATTTGAATATTACAGAGCTCATTATTTTGATCATTTTGATCTTAAGGATCCAAGATCACTTCGGTCCGGCGTAATACAGCAGAAGATAGATTTTTTCCTTAATAAGCTTTCATATCAGCTTCCTGATAGTCAGAGTGTATCAATGGATCTTGTATTGAATAAAATGGATCCAAAAAGCGAGGCTTTCCAATATTATCTTGTGTACTTTCTTAATGAAGCTGCGAAATCAAAACGCATGGGAATGGATGCTGTCTACGTACATCTTATAGATACCTATTATGCAACTGGTTTTGCCTCCTGGACAGAGAAAGAACAACTTGATAAATTGATTGCTCAGGCTCAGAGCGTCCGTCCAACACTTATAGGCAAGATTGCTCCTGATCTTACATTTTACAAAGAAAACGGAGATCCTATGAGCATTCATTCCATAAAATCAGATTATACAGTA
>JALYSC010000249.1:4625-5415 GCA_030855005.1 Bacteroidota bacterium
CCATCATTGACTTTTACAATGAGTACAAGGATAAGGGAGTGCAGATATTGGCAATTTGTACCCAAACAGGCAGAGATATATCCGGTTGTTGGTCAACCATCAAAGAACGTGGGATGGATATCTGGGTAAATGCTGCGGATCAGGTCATGAAGAGTCGATACAAAACTGTATACGATGTGAAGACAACGCCACAGATTTTTATTCTTGATAAGGATAAAAAGATACTTGCTAAAAAGCTGCCCGGAGAAGAATTGAAGAACGTGATGGATGAAATCACGAAAGTAAAAGAGTAGCAAAGAGCAGAGAGTAAAGAGTAATTTGCCTGTGCCCTACCGTAATATTTCTAAATAAATGGCGGGATCTCCGCTATGCTTTGATATTCTCCTAACCCTTGGCTCTTTGCTCCATGGAAATCAAATAAAATCTCTCGCATCAGTTGATTCCAGGTAGCGCTGGATTGCCGCCCACGCTGCAGAGAATGACATCAATATACCCAACGCGATAATAAAGAGCATCCCGATGATGATCATATCCATACTTGTGACAAACAAAGAATATCCAGTCACATTACCTATCCAAAAAATCAAACCAAAATAAGCTATACCCGCTACGAGAATGGAAAAGCTGCTCATCTTGAGCACTTCCATAATGAATGGCCGTCGTATATAATTTCGTGTGGCTCCCACTAAAGACATAGTACGGATATGATATCGGTGTTGCATGATATACATCCTTATCTGATGATGTATCATTACAAGGATTAGTAAAAGAAGCACGCCTCCAACCGCTC
>JALYSC010000250.1 GCA_030855005.1 Bacteroidota bacterium
GATAGTGGATAGTGGATAGTGGATAGTGGATAGTGGATAGTGGATAGTGGATAGCTAAAAAATAAATAACTTCTACTTAAATTTTTTGTGTAATTTAGAAATGAAAACAATTTCTAATTACCAGTTGACCCATGCAAAACAGTATTTGCAGAACTAAATCATTCACTTTTGCTTTGTCCGTTATTGAAATTTACAAAGAACTAGTCAGTTCAAAAAAGGAGTATGTCATGTCCAGACAACTTCTAAAATCCGGAACATCAATAGGAGCTAATATTGCAGAAGGTATTCAGGCCCAAAGCAAGCCAGATTTTATACATAAATATTCGATTGCATTGAAAGAAGCTCAGGAAACATTGTACTGGCTCGAATTATTATTCCAATCAAAATATATTGAATTACACGCTTTTCATTTATTAAAAGAACAAAATATCGAATTAATAAAACTCTTAACCTCCAGTATTAAAACTGCCAAAGACAAAGGATAGTGGATAGTGGATAGTGGATAGTGGATAGTGGATAACGGATAGTGGATAACGGATAGTGGATAACGGATAGTGGATAACGGACAACGGACAACGAGTTGTGCGGATTAGATAATCCAGTCCATAACTTTACAAATTTTACACTATCAACTATCAACCATCCACTATAAACTATCAACTATCCACTGTAAAAGCCGACAGAACCGCCGACCCATGTCTTGTCCTTATTAAATTTAACGCCAATCATTTCCCCTTTACTCAGGCGTGCAAGATTATTGACGATGATAGGTCGTGGAGCATCCTCAGGCCATAGGAGCATAATCCGCACTTCTACTTTAACAGGCTCCTCAGGGGTGCGGATCAACGGTATATATTTTACTTTTTCCTGGAGAATATACTGAGACTTGTCTTCTACTTTTTCAATATCCTCAGGTGTGACATGGAATACTACTCCACTTCCTGAAAATGAATAAAGTGGCTTAAGTACATAATTTTCCAGATCAGTTGGAATGGATTCAAGCTCGTTGAGGAAATGAGTCTTCGGAATGTAGTCGTGTTTCAGGTAAGGAATGGTGTGCTTTGATATGCGATAAAACCAATTAGGATGACCGACCCATTTGACGTCCAGATCATCTGTAAAACTGAATTTTATAACCAAGTCTTTACGGCCTGCCAGTTCATCAAATATCACTCGGTTGTAAATCCGCTTTACACGCACTTCATTTCCTTCTTCATTTTCGTAAAAAAGCTGATTGCCTTTTTTATATAAATCACTCACACATGCCACGTGTATGCCTAATACCTTCCTTGTCGCATGAAAATCAATTTGTGTATTCTGTTTCCAGGGTTCGATATCGATGAGGACTACTTCTTTCGGGTTTTCATTTCCAACAATTATTTCGCGCAACATTTCCACATATGTCTCAGGAGTAAATTCATTAAATAAGTGACTCACGCTATCAGGAATGTCAAAATGTTTACGATATAATCCTGCAACGATGTGCTGATAAAAATATAAGGAAGGAAAACCCTGTACTTCGATGAGTTTAGGCACGATCGTTCCGTCAGGTCCTTCACACAGACCAAAATCCATTTGCAGAAAGGTCGTGTGTGCATCTTCGTTAGGCACAGTGAATTCACTCGTCAACGAAGCATCAGATAATTTATGAAAATCAGGGCTTGTAATCACATCAGTGATGTATTCACATGCATCGAAAATTTTCTCTTTTATATCAGCAGGAATAAATACAGGTGTCTCTGCAATTCTAAACCCGGGCACGTGATCAAACTGCCAATAAACCTCTTCTAAAAAAGCCTCGTACCGCTCTTGAGTAAATTGAGCATTGTAACTATCTCTAATCGATGGAATCATGGAAACAAGATATGTAAAATGCAGGGAAGTGGCGGGGCGGTTGCGGGGCAGTGGCAGGGTAAAATACCGGGGCAGTGGCAGGGTGCTGCAAGGTGATTCTCACATTATTATTTTTCTAAATTTTCCCACAATACTTTGCCGCTGTTGCATGCCGCATCATGAAAATAATTTGCCGCTAATTACACTAATGGAAAAATAAAATAGATAGAGATGAATTCATCTATCAGGTCGTAGACCTACACTATTCGATAAACTTGATCTTCATTAAATCTAACCCTGCAATGCCCTGCTACTGCCCCACCACTGCCCTGCTTTTTCCACTGCCATGCAATCCCTGCACTAGTTATAAACCAGTTCCGTAGGCTTAGCAAACTCAAGGATGTGCTCCAACGCATCTTCAATAAAACCGGGAAGAATATGATCCCGCGTATTAGCCAGCCTATCAGGATGGATCGCGTTGTGCATCATTTCTTCATAGGTATTGAGACCGTATTGACGAAGGATCATTTCTTTTTTCTCCTGGCGACGCAGGTACATCACCATACCATCCGGATGTGCTTCGGGATGAAATTGCGTACCAAACCATTCTCCTGAAAAACGAATCGCCATCAGTGCTTTTTCTTCTGTACGCTCCTCATCTGTTTTCTCGATAGCGACAATTTCTGCGGCCAGTTCTGTAAGACGCTTTTCATTCGGAGAGATCACCTGATATTTTCTGAAGTCAGCTCCGTAGAAAGGATCATTCAGACCATCAAATAGTGATTCTGATTTTCCGGCATCGGTGATATCGACAGGTACAATGCCAAAAGATTCTTTATCCCTTAAGGTTACAGTGCCGACTCGCAAATGATTACAAATCATCTGGAAAGAGTGGCATACGAAGAAGACATATTTTTTGGAAACATGAGTTTGGTTGTGCTTCCACAAATTATCCATCAGGTTAAAATATAATTCTTCCCAGCCTCCTTCAAACTCCGTTGGATCACCAGGGCCTCCGGAGGAAATGTAAATATCAAAATCAAGCCCAGGAATTTCTTTTTTATGACGCACATCAAATACCTCATAATCGATCACTGCGAAGCGATCTGCAATTCGCTTGATACTCGCAATACCCATGTTTTCCATGTTATTGTTCATATCCAATATGGCCATTCTGACGGGATGATTCATCCTCATAATAAACGGGTGATCTGGGTGATGACTTTACTAACTAATTGTTATTTCTATTTCGGAAACTTGCCTTCTACAGAAGCTTTGATAAATCCACCCCAGTTGATGTGAGATTTATTTGGCTTGTGTGCGAGTGCTTTTTCAATAGCCATTTCCGCTGCATTTTCTACTACCCACTCAAAATTCTCTGCACCTACACTGTTTAGGTCCGCATCCGGAGCCGGGTTACAATAATCAATAGCATAAGGTATGCCATCTCTTACGGCAAACTCCACTGTATTAAACTCATAACCAAGTGAATGGTTGATTTTCAAGACCAGTTTGTGGATTTCCTTTAACAATTTCGGATCGTCAATCGCTGGTTTGTCAATATATCGCAGGTGATGTGGATTACGGGGTTCGTAAGGCATCAGCCTGACACGATCACCACCGAGGAAGTAGCAACGGAAGTACGCATCGAAGTCAATATTCTCCTGCAGCATCATCACGAGCTGGCCGGTCTCATTGTATTTGGACCACAGATCTTCAAAGCTTTCCACCTTATACACACTCTTCCAACCGCCACCGCTGTGGGGTTTCATGTACATCGGGAAACCACCGAGATATTCAGCGATCATCTCCCAGTCAAGCGGGAATTTCAGATTCCTGAATGACTGCTCTGATGTATCATCAGGGCGTGTGTGAGAAGGCAACAGCACTGTTTTAGGAACCGGAACCTTAATTTGTTCGGAAAGACAGTTATTAAAAAACTTTTCATCAGCACTCCACCAGAAAGGATTATTGATTACTGCAGTACCGGTAAGGGCGGCATTCTTGAGGTAGGCCCGGTAAAACGGTACATCCTGACTGATGCGATCGATGATGACTGCATAATCCGTTGGCTTACCCTGGATCAGTTCATCGACCTTTACAAATTCAGCTTCGACACCTTTGATGCCTTTGCTATTGACCCTTTCGACGAAAGCGGGTGGAAATGAATTTTCCTTTCCAAATAAAATTCCAATTTTTTTCATGCTGTTTTTCGGTTGAAACAATTCACTAAAATAAACTTTCGGCGCAAATAAGAAAGGCAGGCCTTATCGAATAAGGACTGCCTACATCTTTTATATGTTCACCGCGGTGGCCGTGAGCCGGATTAAAGTGCGATGACACTATTCTCTTCTGCAGCTACACCGCTGTGGAGGAATTTATCAGCTAATGGTTCATTGATCCAGCGCTCACCATCGACGAGGTAACGGAATTGGTATTCATGACCTACTTCGAGTTCTATAGTCTTTGAGAAAGAACCGTCTTTCAGTTTTTTCATAGTGTCTTCTGATGGATCCCAGTTATTGAATTCCCCTAATACAGCTACTTCTTTACCACCGGCAATAATGTCTGCATCAACAGTAAAAGTTACTTTGCAAACAGGTTTGGATTTTGAAAATTGTTTCTTGATACTCATATGTAATTAAGATTTTTTGGTTAAGACAAGGCGTCTTAGCGGCCGCAAAGGTAATATTTACCTGCAAAAAAACGAGAGTAGGTTGTAAATCTATTGTTAAACGTGATTTGATTAGTGCCCGAGTAGCCCCTTTTTCTGACTTTCAAAGTCATCTTTTGAAATAACTCCCCGTTCAAGCAACTCTCCCAGATCTGCTATTTTATCCAGGACAGTAGTGTCGTAATAACTTTTTTCTTCGAGCAGATCCGGTTGGGGTGTAATAATGTGAGCGATCGTCCGATAACCATTTTGGACGAAAAGATCAAAATCAGGTTGAGCGCGAAGCCATGTCAGCGCTTCATTGTGATAGATTTCTTCAAATTCCTGAAATCCAAAATCAACGGCACTTGCCAGGTGGAAGTAAGCCTGCTTACTGTCCTTTCCCAGCGAATGACAACATGCCAGCATAAAGTGGGTCTGAGGATCATTGTAATCGTATTGCAGAGCGTCCTCAAAATACTTCCTCGCCATCTCATACTGGCCGCCGCGATAAGCGATGAATGCATCTTTGATCAGGAAATTTCCACGTGACTTACGTGCCTGGGGAGTCTCAGCAGCACGACGTTTTTCAGCTTTGGCAGCTTGCTTCATGCCCTTACTTGAACTGACACCTTTGTTATATTTCGCATCAAATTCATTCTGAGGCATGACAAAGAGGAGGACTGCTTCTATAAAGGCAAGGATGGCGATGGGGACAATGAAAGGACCGTTTTCTTCAATGGTGAGCATTAGTGAAAAGAAAAATGCTACGAAATAGGCGATGCCCAGAAATCGGTTACCGAGGTAAAATCGGTGTACGCCCCAGACACCAAATAGTAAAGCGAGAATGGCTGCTACATTTTTCTTTTTACCTCCCTGGGCTTCTGTATTTCCCCCAGGTTGGGCTGGATAGACAGGTGCA